>JBLFXD010000394.1:0-6754 GCA_047611045.1 Planctomycetaceae bacterium
ATGCCTTGACATGATCGCCATGTCGCTGACCGGGGGCGTACCGCTGAGAGATTCGTTGAATCACGTTGCTGGTGAAGTTCGCCGGTCAAATCCAGCGATGGCAACAGAGTTTGAAATTATTGGAAGACAGGCTTCCGCAGGCTCAATGGGGCAGGCGCTCCGGCATTTTGCGGAGAGGATTGACGTTCCTGACGTGAAATCACTGGCTTCAATTATTTCACAAACCGAGCGACTGGGAACAAATGTCGCGCGTGCTTTGAAGGACTATTCTGCCACCGTTCGCCAGACTCAAAGACGACGAGTTGAAGAACGAGCAAACCGCTTGAGTGTGCAGATTATGTTGCCCGTCATTTTCTGTCTGAGCCCGCCGGTCTACCTTCTGCTCTGCGGTCCTCCCGTTCTGGAGTTGGTCGAGCATTTCAAAGGCGGGGCGTTCCGAGCCGATGCTGAGGCTGTGGTCGAAACCTTATAGGGTCGACCAGCGGCTTCTTTAGTGCGACATCCGGTGGAGCCGGTTCTTTTGCTCCAGCGGCGCTTGGCCAATCGTCGCCAGCGATGCTCTCTTAAGCACGGCGTGCCGCGTCGCCAATCCGATCTACTGACCGAATCAACGGGACTCGTGGCGAGATCGTATGGATTTTGAATCCAACACCGCCAACCTCGTCTGATTCAATCCGTTGGGTTAACAAGTCGGGGGCGATGGAAACGTCCAGCAGCTTGAGTGACAGTCAGCGGATGAGAACGGGAGATGCGTAATGAGCTTCCGTGCAACGGTCACGAAATGATCTGCTTGATTGGTTCTGCACCTTCGACGCCGACCAGACGCTGTTCGAGACCGTCGTAGAAGTAGGACAGCTTGTTCGGATCGAAGCCAAGCTGGTTCAGAATCGTGGCGTGCAGGTTTTTGACGTGGTACCGATCTTCCACTGCCTTGCTGCCGAGTTCGTCAGTCGTTCCGACGCTGGTGCCGCCTTTGATGCCGCCGCCGGCCATCCACATCGTGAATCCGTAGCTGTTGTGGTCTCGGCCGGTTCCCTTGGCGTATTCAGCCGTTGGCTGTCGACCGAATTCTCCGCCCCAGACGATCAGCGTGTTCTTCAACATGCCTCGCTGCTTGAGATCTTTCAGCAGCCCCGCGATCGGCTTGTCAGTTTCTGCCGCGTGAAGATTGTGGTTGTGCTCGAGGTCGCCGTGTGCGTCCCAGTTGGCGTCGTTGTGGTTACCGCCTGAGTAGATCTGCACAAAGCGAACTCCACGTTCGACGAGCCGTCGAGCCATCAGGCACTGGCGGCCGAACGTTCCTGACTTCTCGCCGTTCAGACCGTACATCTCCTGCGTGGCGGATGTTTCCTGAGCGATGTCTGTTGCTTCGGGAGCGGCTGTCTGCATGCGGAACGCCAGCTCGTAGTTGGCGATGCGTGCAGCCAGATCGGAGTTGTCCTGGCGCGTCTTCTGATGCTCCTTGTTGTACTGATCCAACGTCGCGAGCAGTTTCTGTTGGGTCTCGCGGGTCATTCCTTCGGGCGGGGCGAGGTTGAGAATCGGAGTCCCCTGTGACCGCATGATCGTCGCCTGGTAGCTGGCCGGCATGTAGCCGCAGCTCCAGTTCTTAGCGCCCGAAATCGGGCCTCCGCGAGGATCGAGCATCACGACAAAGCCGGGAAGGTTCTGGTTTTCGCTGCCCAACCCGTATGTCGTCCATGAACCCAGGCACGGACTTCCGCTGAGAATCTTTCCGCTGTTCATCATCAGCATGGCTGAGCCGTGGATCGGCGAATCGGCGGTCATGGAATGAAGAAACGCGATGTCATCGACCATTTCGGCTTTATGGGGGAACAGGTCGGAGACCCACTTGCCGCACTCGCCGTACTGCTTGAAGTTCCAACGTGGCTCGACGATGCGGCCCTGGTTTTTATGACCACCCCGACCGAACGTCTTCACGTCGATCGTTTTGTTGTCCATCCCTTTCATTTTGGGCTTGTAATCGAACGTGTCGATATGGCTTGGTCCTCCGTACATGTAGAGGAAGATTACCGACGTCGCCTGTGGATCGAATTGTGGCTTTTTGGGAGCCAGCGGGTTCGTCCAGGCCGTTTGGCCGTCGGCGGCGACAGCTTGCCTGTCGAGAAAGCCGTCGTCGCTCAGCAGTCCTGCCAGAGCGGTGCCAGTGAAGCCCGCGCCGGTTTGCCAAAGGAATTCGCGACGAGTGCGCCCGCAGAAGTTTGATTCAGTCATCGTGTCACCTCGTTTATCGATTAACTCAGTATTCAAGTAGGTGTAGGGTGGGCATCGCCCACCGAAGAATTCATGTTGGTGGGCAATGCCCACCCTACGTTAGTCGAGATAGAGGAACTCGTTCAGGTTGAACATGGCCAGGCAGTAGTACTTCAGAGCGACGTCGTCAGGCACTCCGTCCTTCTTCAACGACTCGATCAGGCCGACGCCTCGGTCGACTTCAGTTTTTGTTGGACGTCTCTGAGTCACTCGTGCCAGGCCAAGCTCAACCTGCTTTGCAGTATCAGCGCCCGATTCTTTCTTGAGAAACTCGGCGAAGACTGCGGCCTGGCGATTCATGAATTCGCTGTTCAAAAGGCTGAGAGCCTGGGTTGGTTGATTCGTTACAAATCGAACGGGGCAGGTTGAATCGACATCGGCGAAATCAAAGTCTGCCATTAGCGGTTCGACGAGCGATCGCTTGATGAAAATGTAAACCGCGCGGCGGGCACGTTCTTCTTCAGAGGAGTTGCCCCATCCGGCTCCGGGCCGCGATTGTCCAGCGAGAACTTCCTGAGGAATGATCGGGTAAATACTTGGTCCGCCCATCTTCAGGTTGAGACTTCCGTTTGCGGCGTGGACCGAGTCACGCAGCTCTTCGGACGAAAGACGCCGCATGTTGAAACGCCAGTAGAGTTTGTTGGCCGGGTCGGCGGCGAGTTCTTTCTCGCTTGACTGCGAACTCATTTGATACGCACTCGAAAGCATGATCAGCTTGTGCATCGACTTGAGTTTCCAGCCGCCCTGCATGAACCGAGTCGCCAGCCAGTCGAGCAGTTCGGGATGCGTCGGCTTGTCACCGATGTTTCCGAAATTGTTGCTTGAGCCGACGATCCCTCGACCAAAATGGTGCTGCCAGATTCGGTTGACCATGACACGGGCGGTTAACTGGTTCTTCTCGCTGGCGATCCAGTTGGCGAGCGAGGTGCGGCGTCCGCTGGACTTTCCTGACGATGGCTTCGTAATCACCGGTTCTGGCGGTGAAAGGATTGACGGGAAGGCGGGTTCGACTTTGGCACCTTCGACGTTCGCGTTGCCTCGGACGAGGATGAAAGTGTCTCGCGGAGTGGCTCCGATTTCTTTGACCACCAACGCCTGGGCGAGTTCGGCGGGACGGGAGTCTTCGATCTCTTTCTTCCTGCCGACGGCCGCTTCGTAGTCCTCGACCAGTTTCCTGGAGATACCCTTGCCCGAATACTTGCGAGCAAGATCGATTCGCACGGCGGTTGCTTTGAAATCTTCTTTTTCAGGCGGTGTCAGCAGTTCCTGCAGCTTTCTTTCGACGAAACCAATCTTGCGATTGTGCTCGTTCAATTCGCGGTCGAGTTGTTTGCGAATCTCGGCCCGCTTCTCTTCGTCCATGTTGACGGCGATGGGCCCAATGGATGCGTCTTCCACTGATTGAGCGCCGCGAACTCCGTAACGCTGAAAGCCGCTGAAGAACGCCAGAAAGCTGTAATAGTCCTTCTGCGGGATCGGATCGATCTTGTGATCGTGACACCGGGCGCAGTTCATCGTCAGGCCAAGGAAGACCTGAGAAGTCGTCAACAGGATGTCGTCCAGGTCGTCGTAGAGAGCCTGTTTCTGGCTGACCGGCTCATCATCCCAGATTCCGAGACGGTAATAGCCGGTTGCGACGATGGAGTCGGGCGTTCGCGGTTCGAATTCGTCGCCAGCCAGTTGCTCCTTAACGAACTGCGTGTACGGCTTGTCGGCGTTGAAGCTGTTGATGACGTAGTCGCGGTACCGCCACGCGAACGGCTTGGCATCATCGCGTTCGTAGCTGTTGCTTTCGGCGTAGCGAACCAGGTCGAGCCAATGTCGGCCCCAGCGTTCTCCATACTGCGCCGAGTCCAGCAGCCGGTCGATGACCTTTTCGAACGCGCGGTCCGACTTGTCATTGACGAAGGCTTCGATGTCGTCAATTGATGGCGGCAGGCCTGTGAGGTCGTAGTACGCTCGGCGGATCAGCTTTTGTTTTTCGGCGGGCGAAGCGGGCGACAGATTGGCGGCTTCAAGCTTCTGCAGGATGAAGTTGTCGATGGGGTTTGAGACTCGCCCGGAGTCTTTAACCTGAGGGACCTGTGGATTCGCGACGGGGCGGAAGGCCCAGTAGTTCTTTGTTTCTTCGGAGACGAGCGTTGCCGGATTCGCATGTTTGATTTCGGGGCGTTCGAGTTCGGAACCCTCGGGAATGAGAGCTCCTGCCTTAACCCACGCGGTGAGGATGGCGATTTCGTCGGCGGGAAGCTGGCTGTCAGGTGGCATCTCATACGAGCCATAGTTGATCGCGTCCAGAATCAGGCTGTCCTCAAACGCGTCGGTATCGACGGCTGGTCCGGACTCACCGCCTTCCATGATCCCTTCACGGTTTCCGAGGAAGAGATCACCTTTCACCTCTGACTCTGGGCCGTGGCATTCGAAGCAGCTTGCTTCGAGAATCGGCAGCACCTTCTCTTTGTAGAAGGTTGCCGAGTCCGCGTCGGCCGCGGATGTGACCGCCGAGAAAGACGCCATCGCCGCGGCGAGCAGGGGCAGCATTGAGATTGATAGTCGTTTCATCATGATCACAGCTTCTTAAAGGTGAACTGGCTTCGCTGATGTTGGCTTCTGAACGTTTGAGGGAGAATCATTCGACCGTGAAAACAACCCGTCGACTCCTGGAACCAGTGAGTCGGTCAGGTATTCGATAATTCCGGCGACCGCTCCCTGACTTTTGCTGACTCTGGCACGGACAATTTCACAGTCCGCAAAGGCAGGTGCAAGTGTGTCCGCCGCCGTTGCCGCCAACAGCCTGTCGAACAGATTGCCATCCAGGTCGAACATCCGGCCGCAGATAAATATCTTCGATGGATTGTAGAGGCTGATGACCGCCGAAATGGCGAAGCTCAGGTGAGGCAGAACCTGTTCGATCTCGTGCTCGACCGAAAGCTCGCCACTTTGCGTCAGTTGGACAATTTCTTCGATGCCGACTGTTCGGCCGAGACGCTCAGACACCAGCGAGGCGAGGGCAGAATCGCAGGAAACGGTTTCCAGGCAGCCTCGTTTGCCGCATCCGCATGCTCGTCCGTCGGGGATTCGCGGCAGGTGCCCGAGTTCTCCGGCCAGTCCGCTGTGCCCTGTCAGGACGCGGCCGCCGGCCATCACGCCCATTCCTAATCCTGCGCCGATGTCGAGCATGACGAAGTTGTCAAGCCCTCGCGATTCTCCGTAATGGTGCTGCGCGAGACAGAGTGAATGAGCTTCCTGCAGCATCACGCAATCGATTCCGAGCCGCTCTGTCAGGTCACGAGCCAGCGATTGCCCGTTAGTGATGGGAACGTTCGGGGAGAGCAGACCTTTCTGTTGTCGGTAATCGATCAGGCCGGGCATGCTGATGCCCAACCCGAGTGTCTCAACAACGCGACCGGTCGTTAGTTGTTCGAAACATTTAACGACTTTTGAAATTAGACCTCGGTAAGTCTTCGGTGTTTCGAACCGACAGAGACTCTCGGGCAAAAGCTGGCCGTCGAGTCCAGCCGAGACGAGGTGGCAGTCGTGAGCGTCGATGACGACACCGATTACCTGCGCCGTCTCCGTCGCGAGTCGCAGTTGCCGAGCCGGTCTTCCGACACCGTCCTGTTTGCTGTCGAACTCTTCCAGCAAACGGCCACGAAGAAGCGACGAGACGGCTTTGGAAATCGTGGGCGCGGTGACGCCCAGCTTCCGAGTCATGTCCGCTCTTGAGCACGGCCCGTGTTGCTGCAGCACGCGCACGACGGACCGCTCGTTCATCTGGCGAAGCAGTCGCGGGCGGGTTTGGGACGGAGCTGGCATGATTCAAACACGATGAGGTTTTAAGACGGGTCGCAAAAATCTATCGCGAGATTCGGTATTTGTAAAGAACGTTTACAAAAAACGCGAGGGCGAGATTCATCGGTCGAAGGGCGACGGTTTCTCGTGGCGAGTCCATTGGGTTCGGGCGCCTTGAGTGTGTCGCAAGGCCTCCGTAGTCTGCTGACTTCTTGCGAAGATGTACTTCGATATTCTGAACCAGTAGTTCACAGCACAGCGTGGAGTTCATGCCGGAGTATCAGAAAAATAAACGAGGCCTGGTGAGGCCGTTGGCGCGAAGCCGGACGCTCAGTCGTGTCGCTGTGATGGCGGTCGCGTTTGGAGTTTACGGTTCGATACCAGAATGGCCGTGGTGTTCGGAGTTTCGAAACTCTGGTCATATTCCAACTGAGATTCACGCGGCGCTGACGCTGGTACTTGGCTGGCTGCTGGTCTTTCGAACGAACACGGCATACGGACGCTGGTGGGAAGCTCGAACGATCTGGGGCGAAATCGTCAGTGTCAGCAGGACGCTCGCCGCCAAGTACGCTCACATGGTGGACCTGCCGGAGGAAGAGCTGGATTCGGCCGGCCGATACCTGGTCGCCTTCTCGTGGGGACTGCGAGACCACTTGCGGGATGCGGCGACTTCGGAGTCGCTGACCAA
>JBLFXD010000395.1:0-6741 GCA_047611045.1 Planctomycetaceae bacterium
CACGACGGCACCGGGTAAACCGACGACACGTTTCAGTTGTTGCGGCGGGGATTCCTTTGTCGAAGTCATGACTGTCAGAGTCTGCTTGCCGAGGCCATACAACCTCAGTGAATAATTCTTCGGTGGGCATTGCCCACCAGTGCTAATGGCGTCGCGCGGAAATTAATCTTTCGTTCGCAACGCCGACTGGACTGATTACGCCGGATGTGTTTGACACAACAGCCTGGGGTCAGCGAAGCGCCACCCCAGAAACAGGAAGAATCTGAATCATGTACGCTGAAAGCGTTCTACAGCCTCATCGATCTGTATAACCCTTTCAGGATAAAAACGAACTCTACACTCAAACCAGAGGTGCGCCGCTACGCGGCGACCCCTGGCTATTGAGTAGAACGCTTTCAGCGTAGGTGGCGCTGCCGTGAACTCGTGTGTTGTCAGATCTACGATTTATTTTTCCGCCAGCCCTAACGGTTAGTGGGCAGTGCCCTCCCTACACCTGGGACTACTCTGGAGGTTCCGCTGCCGGTTCGTTTCCCGCACCGAAGACTTCCGAAATTCGTGACGGATAATCTTCGACGTGAGTCTCGTAATAGTCGCCCGTCATCCACTGAACCAGCAGATCGAGGTCTTTGGCATTCATCTTGTCAGCGTAAGCCGGCATGTGATTCTTCGCTCCGTAGAACTGGTCGGAGCCTGGATCGCTGATGAATGCTTTCAACCATTTCGCCGATCCGTATTCGGCAAGATCGGGATACCCGAATCCCTCGCCCGTGAGTTCAAAGTCAGAACCGATCGTGTCGTGACAATCGGTGCAGGATGAGATTTCAGTTCCGTCTGCAAGTGGTTCGCCGTCGAGAATCTGCTGCCCTCGTTCGACGAGTTTCGCGTCGATTGTTCCGTCGTCACCCTTCCAGTTCCGCATGGCAACCAGAGCTTCGACGAGAGCGTTCAGATCGTTTGCATTTTCAGGTGGCGTGAACGCTTCAGCGTATCCTTCCGAAGCGGTGGCCATGTCGGAATCGTCGAGGTTGAACTCGGCGTCATCCTTGCCGGGGTACCACCTGGCCTTCTTAAGCGGCGCAAAGTGGTTGCCGTAGTCCGTGATGATCGCCTTCATCCAGTCGCGACTTCCGAAGTTCGCCAGGTCTGTCGCTTCTGGAGTGGTGATCGAGACTATCTTTGTATCTTTATCCGTTTCTCTAAGCACAATGCCGCGGCCGTTGTGACCGTTGTAGCGATGGCAGCTTGCACAGTATTTGGCGAAGAGAACCGGTCCCTGAGTAAACGGGTCCTGGCGGAGCAGCGAGACGGCTCCTTCGACGGGAATCATCGTCGGACGGCTCGCGAGTTCTTTGATTCGATGAGCGTCGCGTTCGGCTTCGGCGATGGCCGCCTGGTGATCCTCGTTATTGGCGTCCTGGTAGAACGCCATCGTTGTCAGAACGACGATGCCGAATGTCACAAGCCAGGTGAACGCCACGTTGAACCGATGTCCGGCTTTCATCTTTGCCGTCAGAGGCATCATGAAGAGAATGCCCATCAGCGCACCGGGCACGTAGATCGCTCCGAAGGCGAGGCCCAGATGTTCGACCGCCTCGAACTTCAGGAACTGGAACAGAAACAGGAAGTACCACTCAGGCCGCGCGGCTGCGTACGCTTTGGCAGCGTCGGCTGGCGGACTGAGTTCCGCTCCTTTGAAGATTGCAAAGAGCAAGACAACGGCCAGAACTCCCAGACACGCGACGCCGTCCTTCAGAACCTGATCGGGCCAGAATGTTGTATCTGGATTTTTCTTCGGCTGATGAACCGTCAGACCGTGACGTCGGAAGACGTAAAGATGAAGAGCGAGGAAGCCGATCAGCAGTCCCGGCAGAATTCCCGCGTGCATCGCAAAGAAGCGAGTCAGCGTGTGGTGGTTGTACTGCGCACCGCCCTGCACAACTTCCTGAAGCTGCGCACCGATGACCGGTGTCGCGCCCATGATCTTTGTCGAGACCTGAGTCGCGTAGTAGCCCTTCTGATCCCACGGCAGCAGATAGCCGGTCAGACTGAGTCCCAAAATGATCTTCAGCAGGATCAGGCCCAGCCAGAAGTTGATCTCACGCGGCGCCTTGTAGGCACCGTCGATAATCACCTGAATCAAATGGATGGCCAGCAAAACGATCATCGCCTGAGCGGCAAAGTGGTGCATTCCTCGGACGATCTTGCCCAGGAACATCACTTCCTGAATGTAGTACACACTTTCCCAGGCGGTTTGAGCGCTGGGGCTGTACGCCGTCCACAGAAAGATTCCGGTGATCATCTGCAGGATGAACGTGAAGACCAGCGTGCTGCCCCAGACGTATCGCCAGCGAGCTCCACCGGGCACTTTTTCGTAAAGCGCTTCGTGGATCAGGTCGTTGCATCCGGTTCGATTGTCGAGCCATGCGAGGAGTGAGCGGATCATACAAGTTCCTTTTCGCTGGTGGCTCCACGGTATTGCTCGTACTTCACCCAGATTCGATCGTCCGCGATCTTCGTTTCCAGAGTGTCCATCGCTCTCGGCGGAATCGCATTCAGCGGCTTGCCATCCATGTCAAACGCGCTCGTGTGGCACGGACAGAAGAAGTCGCCTTCACCCGATCGATGTTCGACATCGCAGCCGAGGTGTGGACAGACCGTGCTGAATGCCAGAACCTGATCCTGAATCCGCCTCAGCCAGACGGCTCCGATCGGCTGGTTTGGAAACATGTTCCAGGCGTTCACAATATCGTCGTGAACTGTGTATCGGACGGGTGTCCCGTCAGCAGGTAAGGCGTCAATTCCGAGTGACAAACGGATGAATCCATCCTCTTTGACGACTCGATCAGCAGTGTTCCCGCCAGTTCCCTCGTCGTCCTTCTGCTCGCCTTTCCGCACCAGCGGATCGAGAAAGAACAACCCACCAATTACGGCTGGCACGATTCCGACCACGGCCCCGACCGCGGCGGCCGTCGCCTCAACCACAAAGTTGCGGCGAGGTTTCTCGGAGCACGCTGATTCACCCGCGCCGGAAGATCCGCAGCAGGTCTCACTGGCAGCTTCTGCCGGCGGCGTCTCGTCCGCGTCAGGTGTGGAGTTTTCGTTTTCGCTCATGCCGATACCTCGGTGAGTGTTGGCGCGAATTCGGCACCGAAAGACAAACAGGAACGGCGACAACGCGACATAAGTCGGCGCGTCACCGAACGACGAAATTTCAGATTAACTGTCAGGTTGGTCGTTGAGTCGACGCCCCGAAGGCTGCCGGCTCTGGCTGGTGCATCAGGAGTTACTCGGAAGTAACCACCTGCTGCATGAGTGGAAGGACTTTTGCCAGAGCGTCTGCGAGAGGGGCGGGCAGGACGGCTCCAGCGGCTTGTTTGTGACCTCCACCTCCGAACTGTTCGGCCACGGCTGCCACGTTAGTGTCTAATCGACTTCGGAAACTTACTTTGATTGTTTGATTGGGTTGCTCGATGGCGATGAACGCTGCCTTGACTCCAGCAATCCGCAAACACTGATTGACCAGTTCTTCGGTGTCCGCCGAAGCGGCTCCCGTTTCTTTAAAGTCCTGCTGAGTGACCGTCAGATAGGCAAGTCGCCCGTCTGCTTCGATTGTCATTCGGCTGAGGACTCGTCCGAAAAGTTGCATGCGAGCGGCCGAGTGCTGCTCGTAAAGCAGCTGATAAAGTACATGCGGTTTCGCGCCCAGGTCAATTAACTCTCCAGCAATCCTCATCGTTCTGCTGGTTGTCGACGGAAATCGGAACCAGCCAGTGTCCGTCGCGATGGCACAATAGAGCGCATTGGCAGCTTGTTCGTCCAGAGTCGCCCCCAGAGCCTGCGCGAGTTCATAGATCAGCTCGCCCGTTGCAGCGGCGGTTGTCTCCTTGAACTCCATCGCTCCCAGGTCGTCCGAGCTGAAGTGATGGTCGATCACAACCGTCTGTTTAGCCTTCGTCGTTTTCAGAACAGAGCCGACATCCTGCAGCTGCACCCAGGCACTCGTGTCAACGACGATGTGGACGTCGGTGTCGCGGGCTTCGTCGGCGGTAATGCCGTCACCCAGCTTTCTCGCCTTACGGTCAGGATCGAGAAACGCGATGTTCGCGGAGCCGTCGGACGGATTGACGATACGAACTTCCTTGCCGAGCGACTCCAGCGCGCACGCGAGTCCGAGTTCAGAACCGATGGCGTCAGCGTCCGGCCGAACGTGGCTGGAAAGCACGAAGCGCTCGTGCGAGTTCACAATCTCAATCAGAGGCGACCAGTCGATGGGCATCGCAAACTTTCAGACGAATAGAGAGTCTCTCGTTCCTACGCTCGGCGTGGGGACGTTTGTTCGGACGCTCTGCGTCCCTGATTACTCGTTCCTACGCTCTGCGTGGGAACGTTCGTTTGGACGCTCCGCGTCCCTATGAACCTGTTGGCACCTTGCCGTTGAGTGACCGCGACGCAGAGCGTCGTCAGGTTCGTTCCCACGCGGAGCGTAGGAACGAGTTGAATACACTCTCGGACGGCGAAAGATTAACGATTGGAGTTTCGCGTGACGACCGCCAGGGCCTGTTGAACGTCCTGTTCGAGCTGAGCCTTCAAAGCAGCCACATCCGCGAACTCCAGCGTGTCTCGAAGCCGCGAGACAAAGTCGACATCCAGCGGCTGGTCGTAAAGATCGCCTTCGAAGCCGATCAGGTGAACTTCGAGCTTTCTGCGACGCTCGCCAAATGTCGGGTTCGGGCCAAGATTGATCGCCGCCGGCCAGCTCTGGCCATTGTGGACGGCGACCCCTGCGTAAACTCCGTCGAGCGGCAACACGGTGACAACCTGACCGAGATTCGCCGTCGGGAACCCAATTGTGCGACCCCGCTCGGCCCCTTTCGTCACCTGACCGGCGACCCGGTATCGATGCCCGAGCAGATCGCTGGCTTCTTCAACTTCGCCATCGACCAGCAGGCCGCGGATCACGCTCGAAGAAACCATCTGAGTGCCGACGAAGACTGGCGGGACGGTGTCCAGCTCGATGGTCGCCGCTTTGCAAAAGTCTCCCAGATGTTCGACCGTGCCCGAGCGGTTGCGACCGAAAAAGAAGTTCGGACCTTCGACCATGCCGATCGCGTCGAACTCGCCCAGCACCACAGCCTGGAAGAAATCTTCCGCCGACAAATTCAGCAGTCTCAGATCCGTCGGGTAAACGATCATGCAGTCAACACCGCACGCGGCAATCAACTCGGCCTTTTGCTCAAGCGACGTTAGCGCGGGCGGAACCTGCTCAGGCCGCAACAGCTGGATCGGGTGCGGCTCGAACGTGAACACGCACGACGGAACGTTGTGCTCTTTGGCGTGGCGAACCAGGCAGGCAAACATCTGCTGATGGCCACGGTGGACGCCGTCGAAATTCCCGATCGACAGAAATCCGCCCCGGAATGGGTCCAGTGAATCAAAGCTTCGCAGCAGTTCCATTCCAGCCAGTTCCATGTCGCATTCGGGTAGCGTTGATTCAGTGGAGAATTTCAGCGGATAAATTGTTTCAACCGGTCGCGGTCCAGTTCGACACCCAGACCGGGACGATCGGGAATCTCCAGGCAACCGTCATCGTCGATCACAAACGGCTCAACCGTCAATTCTTCGAGGTACGCACACGGCGTCAGGTACTCGACATATCGGGCAACCGGCATGGCCGCGGCCAGTTGCAGATCGGCCGCCAGTCCAATCGCCGTATTCCACCCGTGCGAAACCATCTGAACGTTGTGATCAAAGGCGATCCACGCGATCTTTCGAGACTCACTCAACCCGCCATTCTTCGTGACGTCGGGTTGAATAATATCGACAGCCCGCCGCTCCAGCCACGGTTGGAAAGACTGTCGTCGAGTCAGGACTTCACCTCCGGCGATCGGCACCGGCGACTGCCGAGTCAGCTCGATGTGCCCCTCGATATCGTCCGGCGGCAGCGGTTCTTCGAACCACACGATGTCATAGTCAGCCAGCATCCGAGCTGTCTCGCGAGCCCAGTTCAAACCGTGAGGCCAGAACTGCTCGCTGCCGCCAGCGTCGACCATCAGCTCGACATCCGCCCCGACCGTTTCGCGAGCGGTCCGAACCAGTAGTTCGTCGAACTTCCGATCTCGCCGACCGAAAGGTCTCCAGCCGAGTTTGATCGATTTGAATCCTCGGCTGACTGTTGCTTCGAGTGACGTCCGCAGAGCGTCCGGCTCGTCAAACAGCATCGACCCGTAAGGCCGAATTCGGCTGCGGTAATTTCCACCGAGCAGCCTTGAAACCGGCTGCCCGCATGCCTTGCCCATAATATCCCACAGAGCGATGTCGATCCCCGAAATCGCATGCTCGACCGATCCACCCCGGCCCTGCCAGAAAGACGCCTGTCGCAAAGTCTCGCTGACTCGTTCGGGTTCGACAGCCGATTGATCTTTCAGCAGCGGCCACAACAGATCGACCGCGCCCTGAACCAGCTTGCCCGACGTGAAGCAGCTGCCGACTCCCGAGATTCCGTCCTCAGTGTGAAGTTCGATAAGTGTGTGCAGATTTTCCTGAGGCTCGTGCCCCTGCGGCCAGCCACCGTCGACGGTCGCTCCCGTCAAAGGAATTACGTCGATACTTACAATATTCATCGTGACCTCATTCGCGAGTGATAAATTCGTCAAGGTTCAAAAGGACTCGTGCAAACGCCGTCCAGGTGGCTGATGCCGCTTCGTCGGCTGATTCCGGTCGGGTTGTTGAGGCGGCTGATTT
>JBLFXD010000396.1:0-6732 GCA_047611045.1 Planctomycetaceae bacterium
TGTCCATTGATCTCAACGACCGGCCAGCGAAGCCCTCGTGCGTTGACATACTCGCCGTACGGGGCAAGGTCTTTGTGCTTAAGCCGAGTGAACTGCCGGTACTCCTCGAACAGATGCTCGTCCACATTCACGTCGTAATAATGATCCCATTCCCAGACGGGCACCGGCGCGTCGTCGGCGCCTTTGACGTCAAACAGGAACCGACCGTCACGGTCCTTCATCCCATCCATGCCGCGACTGAATAACTCGTGAGCAACCGCGATCGTCTGCCAGCAGTCATCGCGAGCATCCCCGGGGGGATCGACCATCTTGAACCATTGTTGCGTGCGGCGTTCTGAGTTGCCGAACGCTCCGTTCTTTTCCACCCACATCGCTGAGGGCAAAATCAAATCGGCCAACCGAGTCGTTGCTGTGGGATAGACGTCACTGACAATGAGGAACTTGTCATCCAGCCCGGCTTTGTTGTCGCCTTTGGGATTGAACAACTTGTTGAGGTTCGGCAGAGTCTGCCCCGGATTCGTCACCTGCACCCAGATCGTGCCAATGTCGCCGCCCTGGTCGGTTGGCGTGCAGAAGCTTTCCCACATCTTGACCGTGTGATAGCCGGGCATCGCGTTGACGCGACCGGCAGGGACGTTCCAGAAGTCCTCAGTCTGCTGTCGATGTTCTTCGTTGGCGACAACGCGACCGCCAGGGAGTGCATGAGACAGCGTGCCAACTTCGCGCACGGTTCCGCAGGCCGATGGTTGACCGGTAAGACTCGTTGGTGCGTTTCCTGGCGTGCCGAAATGGCCGCTCAGGAGATGAATTCCGTGGACGAGCGCATTAACCGCGGTGCCTCGCGTGTGCTGGTTCATTCCCATGCACCACAGAGACGTGATCTTCAGGTCAGGATTTCCGAACAGATCGCCCAGCATCCGGATTTGATCAGCAGGAACTCCGGACAGCTCTTCGACGTGTTCCGGCGTGTATGGTTCAAGAAACTTTATGTAATCCTCGAACGAAATCGGCTTGCCATGCAGGTTTGGGTTTTCATCATCGGACGCTTTGAAGTTACAGAATGATTCGACAAATCGGCGGTCGTATGTCCCGTTCTTAATCAAGAGATGCGCGATCCCGTTGGCGATCGCGAGATCACCGTGCCCCTTCATTTCAAGATAGTGCTGGCAGGCTTCCGTTGTCCGAGTCCGTCGCGTACCGATGTCAATAAGCGTGACTTTTTCACCGCGACTGCGTCGGTCAACGACGCGTGAAAACAGAACGGGATGCATCTCCGCCGGGTTGTTGCCCCACATGATCAGTACGTCGCACGCATCGAGGTCGTCGTAGCAGCCAGCCGGTTCATCCACGCCGTAGGTCGCCAGAAAACCTGTCACAGCTGACGCCATGCATAGGCGGGCGTTGGGATCGATATGGTTGTTCGACAGGCCGCCTTTCATGAACTTCTGAGCCGCGTAGCCCTCGGGAATCGTCCACTGCCCGGACCCGTAGAACGCGAATCGTTCAGGAGCAGTCTCGATTCGATCGGCAATCGTCTTAATCGCTTCTTCCCATGAGATCTCGCGATAACGATCTCCGTCACGAAGCAGCGGTTTGGTCAGACGGTCTTTGCCATAGAGTGCCGACCCGACGTGATAGCCTTTGACGCAGAGAAGTCCCTTGTTGACTTCCGCATTTCTGTCGCCCGCCACCGCGACGACTTTACCCCCCTGGACACCCACCTGGACGTGGCAGCCTGTCCCGCAGAATCGGCACGGAGCCTTTTCCCACTGAACCCCTGCCGCGGGTTCGTCCGCAAGAACCGGAAGAGTGAAATCTGATCCGCCCACAACGGCGGTCGCCGCTGCCATCGCCGTTGCCTTGATAAACTGCCGTCGCTGAATGGCGTCGGCCGTTGGTTCTAATTCGCCGTTCATGAGTGGTTCATCTTTCCTGCATGTGCCGCAGCATTGTTCTCTGACTCGTCTTCAAAGTGGACGAACACGACATCGACAAACGCCACGCCGGGACACTCCTGCAGACGTTTCGTTGTTTCCTCAAGAGCGTCAGGAGCGGGGGAATCGATGGTGATCGGGACACGACGGGCATCGTGGCCGACGTCTCCAATCTCGATGCTCGGCTCGTCGGCGAAGTGGTCGGCGACGTGCTGAACATGGCCGCTGCCTTCTTCGAGTGTGGCGACTACGCTGGCAATCATTTTCTGGCCTCGATGAATCGATTGGGTTGGACAAGACGTCGCAGTCAATGAATATTCGACTCTCAGTCGGAGGACGAGGTGGCAGTTGCCGTATCCTGCTCAGCCGTAAACACCGTCGCGATGAGCTTCAGCAGGACTGTCAGCAGCAGAAATCCGAATGCCCAGATCCCGGCGGTGACTTTCCATTCCACAAGGCTCGGCGTGTACTCGACAATCTCGTGAAGCGTTGAGGGAATGAACCCGGGGACAATCAGGCCCATGCCCTTTTCCATCCAAATGCCGACGATGCACAGCACGCACGCAGCGATCCGGATGTTGCTGCGTTCAAGGGCCGCGGGCATGAAGAACAGAATCGTGCCCACAAGATTGAAAATAATCGCCGTCCAGATCCACGGGACAAGTCCATAGTGACCGTGGCTGCCGAAGAATAGATATTTGGCTGATGCGCCGTGTGCTCCGCCTGTGTAGAACAGGGTAAACATTTCACTGGCGAGCATCACGAGGTTGATGGTCATCGCGACACGGATGATCTGGATCAGAGTGCGAGCCGGACCGGGAGGAGCCGCGTATCCCGCGGTGATTCGCAGAACTCTCATTACGAGAATGATAAATGCCGGACCACTGACGAAGGCAGACGCCAGGAATCTCGGCGCGAGCAAAGCTGTGTTCCAGAAGGGACGTCCACCGAGGCCGCAATAGAGAAACGCAGTGACGGTGTGGATGCTGATTGCCCAGATGATCGAAAGAAATACAAACGGCACATACCACCTGGGGTTCGGCTTGCGACCGAGGTATCTCATATAGAGCAGGTAGCCAACGATATGCAGATTGATCAACAGGTAGCCATTCAACACGATCACGTCCCAGGTCAGCATCGAGACGGGCCAGTTTAAGCGACCGATAAGTGGCATCAGATGCCAGAAACGATCCGGTCGACCAAGATCCACAACCACGCTGAGCGTCGACATCACGATCGCGGCAACTGCGACGGCCTCACCAACGATGACAATCTTGTGCATTTCCTCGTCATCATAGAGGTAGGCTGGAATGACCATCATCACACCGCCAGCAGCAAGGCCGACGCAGAAGGTGAAGTTGGCGATGTAGAGGCCCCAACTGACGTGATCGGTCATGTTGGTGACGATCATTCCGTCCGCCACCTGATTTGCCCACGCGTTCGCGCCGACAAGTGAAATCGCACTCAGCACGAACATCCAGACGTAGAATCTCAGTCCACCGTTTGTGGCTTCACCCAACCCCCACCAGAGAAAACGAGGGTAGCTGCGAACCGAGTCCGAGGTTTCGGAGTGGGCTTGATCATGGACAATGGTCGAAGACATGTTTTACGAATCAAAGAAGTAAAAGAAGTTGGGTTGCGTACCGAGTTCTTCTTTCAGCACGAACACGCGTTTGTTCTTCAAAACCCAGTTGATATCCGAATCCGGATCGTTCAAATCGCCGAAGACTCGCGCACCGGTTGAGCAGGCTTCCAGACAGGCAGGGGCTCGCCCTTCGCGCGTTCGGTGCAGACAGAAGTGACACTTCTCCATCACCCCTTGAGGGCGAATGCGGTTCGACAAGTAGCCCTGATCCGGGTTGATCTCGTCAGCAGGAATCTCCGGTTGTTCCCAATTGAATCGTCGGGCGTGATACGGGCAGGCGGCTTCGCAATAGCGACAGCCGATGCACCAGTTGTAGTCAACAACGACGATGCCATCGTCTTCCTGCCACGTCGCTTCGATCGGACATGCCGACACGCACGGAGGGTTTTCGCACTGCTGACACTGCACCGGCATGTAAAATTTGTCGTCCTGTGGAACAGTGTGGTCGTAGGTTGTTGTGCCGTGTTCCATGTCCATCGAACCCTTGGACATTTCCAGCACGCGGATATACGACTGATCGACGCCTCGGTCGTGGTTGTTTTCCTTGTTGCAGGCTTCCATGCACGCACCGTTGCCATTGCACTTGCTGAGGTTGATGGCGTACCCAAACCGCACTCCGGGAATCGGCTGTGGGTCGGAAATCGTGACTTCCACGCCGTAGTCCTCTTTGGCTTCTGCCTCCAATCGCTCGAAGACACTTTGCTTGTCATTGTCCGAGAGTTCTTTGTAGTGCTGCTGAAGAAACTCATCGACCGAGACATTCTCGGGAATGCTCCACAGCGGCGAAATTGCGTTGCCAAACGCCGCCAGACCAAGCGCCGCTCCAGCAGCCTTCAAAGCCGTTCGTCGAGTCGACCGCTGATCCACAACTGGCAGGGACCATCCATCAGTTGAGTCGGCCTGCTTCTTTTGCGAGGAGTTGTCATCGGCAATCAATGCTCCGTCCTCGGCTGTTCGAGAAAGCGATCCTTCGGTTTGAACATTGGTTGCATCTTTGGAAATTGAGGAGCGTGGGGGTTGTGGCAGTCGACGCAGTTGTGCTTCGTCCGAGGTCCGCGAGTCAAATCCCAAAACCCGTTCATGCCGCCGTGTGCCCCGTGTTCGTACGACGTCATCTGGGGGCCGTGGCACTGAGCACAGAGTGTCATCACGTCGGAGAACTCAACACGACTTCCGTCCGCCAATCGCAATGCGTCGTAGTCGCGTTCGTTGTGACACGACAGGCAACTGACCGTGCCGTGAGAGAACACCGTGCCGCCATGAAATTCGTCCAGGTCCTTGACCGTCTTGTTCTGGTAATTCGGAGGGCGAGTCGTGTGGCATGTCGAGCAGGCGACCATCACTTCGCTTCCATCGGCATCTTTCAGACCAGTCGCAACGCGTGGCGGACCGAGAGGCTTGCGTATCTCAATTGGAAAGTCAGCCTTTGGCGCACCGGTGTCCAATCCCGAATTGTCGCCGACGCCATGAGCAGCAACACGAACCGAAGCTCCACCGGATTTGTTGATACCAGCTTCTTTGCTGTCAGCGTTTTCCCCCGTCATCGCGGCGCCGACACCGGCAAACGCGATACACAACAGCGCAACGATGAACAACGAATGTGGCAAGGCTGGCTTCCATCGGTCCGCGGATACTTCGTCGGGTTGGTGCTGAGGAACTCGCACGTTCGCATCTACTTTCCTGGTAAAAAGTCCGATGTCCTGGTCTTAGCAATCGCTTCTTCAGTTCGCCTGCCAGCGTCACACCACCTCAAATTGAAATCAGTAGCCCGCAACCATCAGTGCAATTCCGCCAGCTAGAACCTGCTTCCACGCTGCTTCGGTCTCGTCGTTCGCTGTGGGATCGTGCTCACGTATCGTTTCCATCAGTGAGTCGATCCACTGCGCGTAGTATTCTGGAGGAATCGCCAGGCCGGATCGTGAATGGCTTTTTGCCAGTCGTTGAAGTTCGGCCTCTGCCTTCGAGTCTTCATTGGCGTATGCGATCAAGTCTTTGATGCCATCCCTGATGAGATCGTTCTGTTTTTGCATTTCAACCCGAGCGAACATGGCTCCGACCTGAGGCAATCGGTCCCCAAGTCTGAAATAGAACGCGTCGAAGAACTCCGAGGAGTCAGCACAGCAGCGAACGAAACTCGGACGAACGACATCTTCAATGAGCGCAGCCAGATCGCCCTGGGAGATTGGCGGCGGCGGTGATGTAGGTTCAGCCTGAGACATCGACGTGCTTTCGTTGTTTACGAACGGCCTGCCTGGCAGCCTTCCCGACCAGCAGTGAAGAAAACAGCCCCAATCCAAAAGGCCGGATTCGAGAGTACCCGTCCAATCTTCCGCTTCGTCTTCCGGGCCAGTTCCCATCGATCAATGGCAGTTCGCGTGCCAAACTCACAACCGTTGATTTCGCGAGGAGTGCATCGCCGATATCGCTCTGTCGTCACATTGATGTGTGCGGAACGGCGCGCGGTGTGCGAATCGTCGCGCAATGCTGGTGCGCTTCGCCGCGGCTAAATCGTCGCGTCTCACACAATACGCCACGCCGAACAGTCCACAACTCAGACCCGTGGCAGCGTGATGACAAGCTCCAGACCGCGATCGGCTTCTCCAACGACCAGCGATCCAGAGTGTGCTTCAATGAAGCGTTTGACGATTGCCAGACCCAGGCCAGTACCATGCGTTTTCGTCGTGAAGAATTCGCCAAACATTTTTTCGCGAGAGCCAGGCTGCAGTCCGGGGCCGTTATCAAGTAGTGAGACCTGCAGTGCAGGTCGGTCATTGAGCGTGGCATCTCGCCAGGTGACTGTGATGGTGACGGGGTCTTCGCACGCGGCCAAAGAATTGTCCAGGATGTTGCGAAAGGCCTGACGGATCAGAAACGGTTCGACATGACAGATCAGGTCACTGGACTCAGTGTGCTCGATGAGCTTCGCTTCTCGGCCGTCGCGTTTGACGATGAGTTCGTCCCATGCCTGACGCAATAACTCGTCGACGCGTTTCGGTGTCGTTTCAACGCGGATCGGGCGAGCGTACTCACGGACGTCTTCGTACAGGCGGTGCAGGTCATCCTGCGCGAGCTGGATCCGCTGAATCAGTTTCGTCGAATCCGGATCGTCGGTGCCGATAATTACCGAAAGCATGTCGAGCGACGCCTGACTGC
>JBLFXD010000397.1:0-6715 GCA_047611045.1 Planctomycetaceae bacterium
TGTCTCGACTCCCCCGGGAATCAGTCAGCAACAGCAGCAGGCGACGTACTCGCTGATTAACGATCTCAATCGTGAACGACTCGGCGCCGTCGGCGATCCGGAAATCGCCACACGCATGGCATCGTTCGAAATGGCCGCTCGGCTGCAGACATCCGCTCCCGAATTGATGGACCTGAGCGGTGAGTCCAAGGCAACGCTCGAACTGTACGGAGTCAATCCGGCCAAGCCGTCATTCGCTCGTTCATGTCTGTTGGCAAGGCGGATGATTGAACGAGGTGTTCGATTCGCCAATGTCTATCACAACGGCTGGGACGCTCACAGCAACGTCGAAGGCAACGTTAAGAACAACGCCAAAGCAACCGACCAGGCCAGCGCGGCCCTGGTGACGGACTTGAAACAGCGAGGCCTGCTCGACGACACCCTGGTCGTCTGGGGTGGCGAATTCGGCCGCACTCCGATGGTCGAAACCAACCCGGCGCTGGGACGATCGCTCGGGCGAGACCACCACCCGCAGGCTTACACCGTCTGGATGGCCGGAGGCGGAATTCGTCCCGGCATGTCCATCGGCAAAACCGACGACTTCGGATTTAACATCGTGGAAGACCCGGTCCACGTCCACGACCTGCAGGCAACGATTCTGCACTGCCTGGGCTTTGACCACGAACGACTCACCTACCATCACGCCGGCCGCGACTTCCGCCTGACCGATGTGCATGGGCATGTCGTGCGGCAGATTCTGAGTTAGCGATTTGTAATTGTCGTAAAGGCTCTCACGCGAAGGCGCAAGCCGCTAAGAACGTGTCTGAAATGGCTTCCCAGATGCGTCGTGAAATTTCCTAACCACAGAGGCACAGAGATCACAAAGAAACATCTCCCATGGAAAACTCTGTGTTCTCTGTGCCTCTGGGGTTAGTTTCTGCATTGTCAATTCGAGAAGTTATTCTGAACACTTTCCTAATGATCTATGTTCCGAAACACAATTCGTGGCTGAACCAGGTGGAGATCTGGTTCAGCGTGGTGGTGCGGCGCGTACTGAAGGGAGGAGAGTTCGCGTCACTGGATGACTTGCGACAACGCCTGCTGGACTTCATCGACTACTTAAACCGCACGATGGGAAAACCGTATCGCTGGACGTATACCGGCCAGCCTCTCACCACATCACCGATTGCTCTTGACGGCTCACACTGGGCAGAATGAACAACACACCGACGAAGCTAACTCGCATTCAACCCTGATTGCCGAATCGACATCCAGGTATCTGTCAACCGTGTCAGGCCACCGTCTATGGTTGTTGGACTGGCATTCTCAATTGGCCAGAAGCTGAACCTGAGCTTTCGAACCGGCCACATCGTTGATCTGAACCTGAACCGGGCCGGTCCTCTCGACATGAGACACCATCAACGTGAAGCGATGTCGGCCAGCTTTCAGGTTCAGAGTTGTTCTGGCGGCAGTCTCGACCTGAACTCCGTCCAGCCAGATGGTGACTCCGTCGATCGAGTTCAGGGCGAGTTCAACCTCACCGGTCGTACCAACTTCAAGTGAAAATCTCAGGAAGTTCAGCCCGGATGGAGCTTTCTGGAACGGACCTCGGTACATGACTTTTGGAAGATCGTTCAGCGGCAGATCGCCACTCACGCGGCTGTAGGCAGGTTGCCACACGAATGCCGGATCGTCCTCGGTGACTGATGCCAGCCGCGTTCGGCGCAGTTTGTAGGTCACGTCGCCCGAGGGCAGCAGAGCCTGCCAGTTCCGCACGATTCGGTCGCGACTGACTTGAAGGCCTCCGACTTTCCCGAGTTCCGAAAGAAAGCGTACGACGTCGACAAGTTCCTGATGCGTCAGTTTGTCGGACAAGCCTGCGGGCATGAGCGACGTGCCGTTGACCTGCTCATCGATTGAGTCCAACGCGATCGCTGTTTCTACTCCCTCTGCATTTCGCAGGATCAGCTGACTGTCCGTCTGGCGAACTTTGATTCCGGAGAACGTCTTTCCGTCATCGGCCACGACGATGACCGTGTGAAAACCTTCTTTGACTTTCGCGTTTGGATCGAGCAGTGATTCGATCAGATAGTCGATCTGAGCACTGCCACCGATGCTGCCCATGTCCGGTCCAACTTTTCCGCCGGCACCGCCGATGGCGTGACACTTCATGCACGACAGGCTGGCTCGTCGATAAATCGCCTCTCCGCGAATTCGGTCTCCCTTGTTGCGAACATCAGTCACAAACGCGGCCATCTCCTCAGCGGAAAGTTTCTTAGCTCCGGATGTAATCGATCCTGCGGCTGAGATTGCCGACTTCAGTGCGTCGAGCTTTCGTCCAGAACTATCGATAGCACGGACGGCCAGCTTCGCAGCATCAGCTGGAAGCGTTCGTCCCTTGAGTGCTGCGGCCAGCGAACCGGGTCCCTGCTTGTGCTGAACCAGCGTTTGGACGAGACGCGTTGAGTTCGAACCGCTGCTTGACGACAACAGATCGATGGCAAGCTTCGCCCCTTGCGCCGGGTTTCGAGCAGCAATACCGAGCACCGAAGCCTCACGGACTTCATAGGGTTCCGATTTCGCGGCGACGAAGTCAGTCAACAGTTTGATCGAGGCTTCATTGCCGAGAGTTGCCAGGCTGCCGATAGCTGCCGTTCTGACTGGCAACGGCGACTTTGCTGCCTTGGCCAGTTCGGTGAGCGTCGCCGAGTGTTTTTGAACTTTCCAGGTACCGACGGCTTCGATCGCCAGCGCGCGGATTGAAACCGGCTGGTCCTCTTTAAGTAGTTCATCCAGCGACGACAAATTGCCCGCTGGTCGCAGCTTGCGCTGTCGAGAGTTGACGACCAGGGCTCGCAGCAGAGCGTGACGTTGTGCATCGTCGGATTCGTTGGCGGCGACGCCGAGGATTGCTTCGTACTGCTGAGCGTTGCCTCGCGCGACGACAAGGTTTACAGCCTCGTTCCAGCGCTGGCCGGACAGGTCGTCTGACTTCAGCAAGAGAATCAGCTGAGGAACGGCCGACGCGGCATCCGCAGCCATCAAGGCGAACGTCAGTTGAGCAGGACTGTTGAAAGTCAGCTCGCCTGATTCGACAAGCGGCAGCCAGGTGGTGCGAGTTTCCCAGGCGGTTAGCCACAACGCGTAATCAAGGAATCGATCGGTCGGGTGATCGACGGCTTCCATCGCGCGAGCGATGGCTTCAACGCTGCCAATGTTGCCCAGAACGCGGACGGCTTCGAGTCGGACTCGCGGATGCTCATCGTGAACACAACGACCGACGAGGCTGAGGACTTCTTCTGCCGGCAAGTCGTTTCGCCAGTGCTGAGCGACTCGGACGGCCGCAGCTCGGACTTCGGGAGTCTTCGAATGAACGATCAACGTTCGCAGCAGCGACTCATTGGGATCTCGCAACGCCTGGTGAAGCCAGAGGGCTTCGAGTTTGTGCTGATCGTTGCTGACGGAAGCCGTCCACTTCTTCAGCGGTCCGAGTATTGCGTCGCGGCCTCGCTCCTTCAGGACGCGACGAGTCTGTTCGCGAGTCCATCCTTCCGGTGATTTCAATTCCTCAAGCAGTTTAGGAATAGAAGCGTCGACGAGTTGAGGACGTTTCGCTGCTCCACCGCCAGCGGTTTTGCCCGTGTAAGAGACTCGCCAGATACGGCCGTGAGTGTGGTCGCGCCGTGGATCGCGGAAGTCGACTTCGCCGTGCTGGATGATTGGGTTGTACCAGTCGGCGATGTAGATCGCTCCGTCTGGACCCATCGCGACGTCGATCGGGCGGAAGGCAACATGCGGAGTCTTGATCAACTCGCCGAGTTCCCGCGACGCGTAACCGGCGCCGTCGTCGCTCAGCTTGAACCGGCACACTCGATGCCCGCGGAAGTCGTTGGTGATCATGTCGCCCTGCCAGTCGTCCGGCACTTGTCGACCGCTGACGATTGCCAGCCCGCAGTATTTCGGGCTGCCTGGATTCAGGCCGTGAAAAATTCGCGGAATGCCTTGAGCTGTCGGATAAGCGGCGCCGGGAATCGCATAGTTGATGCCTTCGCCGCCGGCTCCATCCGTGGCGAACGATTGACCGAAAGTGTCGAACTGATGACCCCAGGTGTTGACCCAGCCGCGTGCAAAGACTTCGAGTTGCATCGTCTCCGGCCGAAACTGCCAGATGCCGCCAGCGTTAAGTCGACGCGGACCGAAAGGAGTTTCGATGTGCGAATGAATGTAGATCGACTGGTTCATGTAAAGCATCCCGTCCGGGCCCCAGCGGAGCGTGTGCAGGATGTGATGCGTGTCTTCAGTGCCGAAGCCGGACAGGACGACGCGTTCGCGATCGGACTTTCCGTCGCCGTCGGTGTCTGAGAAGTGGAGCAGTTCGGTGCTGTTTGCCGCGTAGACGCCGCCGTCGCCCGGAAGCACGCCGGTGGGAATCAGCAGACCGTCCGCGAAGACTTGCGTGCTGTCGGCCGTTCCGTCGCCGTCTTTGTCCTCGACTACAAGAATGCGGTCGTTGGCTTTCTCGCCCGGTTTGATGTGGGGATAGATTTCGGAACTGGCGATCCAAAGTCGTCCCTGAGGGTCGAAGTTCATTTGAATCGGCTTGGCGATCTGAGGATCAGCCGCGTACAGATTCACTTCCCAACCGTCCGCGACGATGAACGACTTCCGCTCGATTTCCGGATCCGGATCGGGGATGTCAGTCAGATTTCGCTGGGCGTATGCCGGTGCTGGAAAGACTGCTGCGGCGGCAACAAGGAGGGCGAACAGTTTCTGAAAGGGAGCCGACATCATTCTGAGACTCGTCCTGGAGTAGGGCCGGTTCCTACCGGCCGTTGAAAATGTCTACCGGCCGGTGGGAACCGGCCCTACGTTGCGCGGTTGTTTTCTCTAATAAAGCGCCGTCGCGAGCTTGCGGCGGTATTCGCTGACCAGTTCGCTGCCGGCTCCGAGCACGTCGAACATCTTGACCATCTGCTGGCGGGCTTTGTCGCCATCGTCGCCGCTTCGGTCCAGCGTGGCGACCGCGAGGAGAATATCGAAGGCGTCGCGGTGTTTGTTGTCGACGGACAGAGCTTCCGCCAGAGAAATCTGAAGTGCCAGATCGTCCGGATTCGCTTCAGCCGAGGCTCGTGCCTGCAGGATTCCACCGGATTCTTCAGCGTTGGCTCGCAGTTCGAGTTGAGACTTGAGCTTCTCAGCTTCCGGTTCGAGAAAACCGCGGACTTCGAGTTCGGCGATTATCTGCCCGCACTCTTCATCACGGTTCTGAGCGAGCAGCGTTTGGGCGAGATAGATTTTAATACTGTCCGACGGTTCAAGTTCGAGAACTTCTCTCAGATTCGCTTCGGCGGTTGCGGGATCGGTCTCCAGCAGTTCCAACGCTTCTTTGAATAGTTCAGCCGCTTTCGATGGGACGAGCCTCGCGAGCCACGCCTTCAGTTCATCCTCGGGCAGCACGCCCTGGAAGTGGTCAATAACCTGACCTTCGAAGAATGCGACGACGACGGGGATCGACTGAACGCCCATCGTCTGAGCGAGTTCGGGATTGTCGTCGATGTTGACCTTGGCGAGCAGCAGTTTACCGGCCGCATCGTTGACTGCCTGCTCGATGATCGGCGCGAGAAGCTGACACGGCTGACACCACGGAGCCCAGAAGTCGACGATGACTGGCACTTCCGATGACTTTTGAACGACCTGTTGCTCGAACTCGTCCGTCTTAACGTCGAAAATCCACGGTGATGGATCGGCCATGAGGGTATCCCTGGTGAGAATCGCTGAGAATCGGTTCCGCAAGATAGCTGATCACGTTGATTCGGCAACCGGCTCAACTCCGATGGTCGTGATAGCTTTCTTCTGAAGCCGATCGACGCCAGAATCTGCCCGTTGCATTACCCAAAAAAAAGTTAAGCCACTGAGATCACAGAGGGCACCGAGAAACCGGATGGAAGAATTCTCAGTGCCCTCTGTGATCTCTGTGGCTAAACCGTCGGAATTAACTCTCTGAAAGTATTTCGGAACTGCCTCATTGACCTAACCCTGCAGAGCATCATGAACACACCGAACACTTCACGACTTGTCGTCGGCAGCCGAAACCAGAAAAAGCTGACGGAGATTTCGCAGCTCCTTGAGCCTCATGGCATCGACGTGGTCGGAATCGCCGACTTCGCCGACATTCCGGAAGTGATCGAGGACGGCGACACGTTCGCCGCAAATGCCGCTAAGAAGGCAACCGAAACGGCAACAGCCATCAACGAATGGGTCCTCGCAGAAGACAGTGGCCTGAGTGTTGATGCTCTTGGCGGAGCCCCTGGAGTCTACTCCGCACGGTTCAGCGGCGAAGGGGCGACCGACGAACGCAACAATCAGAAACTGCTCGAAGAGCTGGCGGGAATCGCTCCCGAGAAACGCGGAGCCCATTACACGTGCCACGTTGCAATCTCAAGCCCTGCCGGAAAAATCCGCATGACCGAAGAAAGCACATGTCGAGGCCGGATTATTGACCAGGCCCGCGGTGCCAACGGTTTCGGCTACGACCCGTACTTTCTGATTCCCGAGTTCCACCAGACGTTCGGCGAGTTGAGTTCGGCGGTCAAGAACCAGCTCAGCCATCGAGCACGAGCCTTCCAACGTCTGACGCCACGGCTGGTACGTTTACTGCTGACTGAAGCTCAGAGTTGATCGGCGAGGATTTCTGAGCGGCGAGGATTTCTGAGCGGCGAGGATTTCTGAGCGGCGA
>JBLFXD010000398.1:0-6714 GCA_047611045.1 Planctomycetaceae bacterium
ACCCCGACTCTACTCCACCACAACATAGAGGAACCCCGGTCGCGCCCTTCCGTCAGAGTACCGAAGATTGGCCAGCTCGCTTCCAACAGCGGTTCGTGACAACGAACCCCGCCGATCAGTGGCAGCAGCAATCGGGTTCCAAAGAACGAACTCAGCGTCATACGACATTTCAACCAACTTTGGCAAGTTCTGCCGACTCTGCGGCCACGGACCACGTGGATCATATTTCACGGGACCGACACCTTCCTTTGCCAGACTGTGTTCGGCCCAACGGGCCATTCCTTCGAGATACCAGGGGTTCTTGAAGTAGGTCGTGCTGTACTGAATCAAGTGAAAAAACTCATGAGCCGGTGTGATGTTTTTTGAAGGTACAACATGCGCACCGATCCGCATGACAAGAGTTCGATCATTGGGTTTGCCTTCGGGGATCTTGCGTGCCCGTTGTGCGCTTTCAAAAGCAAGTCCGTTCCCCTTTTCGAATGGGCGGACGTAGGCTTCAACACAAGTCACTCCCTTGTAACGTTCGCTCTTAAATGGATCGGGAAAGTCCAGCACTTCGCAGAACAAATGGTGAGCTGCCCAGACCTGCTTGCCGACATCTTCAATCCGATCAGGAACGCCGTTCGCATCAGCATCCGTCAGGTTGACAGCTTTCTCACCCTCTGTTGCATAGAAAACGCGGACAGGCCCACGGACATGGCACTCGAGTGACTCCTGGGCACTGGCGACTCGAGCACCCGATCTCAACGTTCCCGAAATCGCCAACACGAAAATGATCAATCGAATCAGCGATCGTTCAGTCATGGCGGTGCCTGTAAATGTTTCCGACTGCCCGAAGATTTCTGAAGTTACTCTCGAAGAATCATCCTGCCTTCGCGATGAACCGTGGAGCTTAAGGCCGCCAGGGAAGTTCTGCATCGCTCTGCTTAGGTTGCAGAAATTTGGCGTCGACGTCTTTGTACCAGGCGTGGAGGCGGGTCTTCATGGAGGTGACTCGGTCTGGCATTTTGGTGGCCAAATCGGTGCGTTCGCTGATGTCGTCTTGCAGGTTGTAGAGGTGGAGTCGGCCATCTTCGAAGCGTTCGATCAGTTTGTAGTTTCCGACTCGGATGGCGCCGCCGGGGATGCCGCCCTGATTTGAATAGTGGGGGTAGTGCCAGAACAGGGCGTCGCGTTCGACGCTCTGCTCACCTTTGAGCAAGGGAACAAGACTCTGGCCGTCCTGGTGTTGGTCGGGTTTTGGAGGGACTCCAGCCAGGTCGAGGATTGTCGGATAGAAGTCCGTACTGATGACTGGTGTGTCGCAGACGTTGCCCGTTTTGGCAACGCCCGGTGCGCGGATCAGAAACGGTTCGCGAATTCCTCCTTCGTACAGCCAGCCTTTGCCACCTCGCAGAGGAAGATTCGATGTTGGAGAACCTTCCGACGTCGACAGTCCGCCGTTGTCAGACGTGAAGCAAATGACGGTGTTGTCGTAGAGGTTCAGCTCTTTGAGCCGATCGATGACTCGCCCGACAGCTGTGTCCATGCTTTCGACCATGGCCGCATACGTCGCATGTTTCTGCAGAATGCGAACTTTCCGATCTTTGGCTCCCGGCCAAACCTGTTCTTCGTCGGCGAACTCCGGCTGACCAGCCAGTGCTTCGGCTTTCCTGCGATACTTCTCGACCAGCTTCTTCGGAGCCTGCAGCGGCGTGTGCACCGTGTAGAAGGCCAGGTAGCAAAGAAACGGGTGATCTTTGAACTCGCCAATTTGACGCAATACTTCGTCCGTCAGCCGCTTTGTTAAATGCTCGCCTTTCGGGCCATCGTTCAGACGAGGATTCGAGTATGGAGAGAAATAATTGCGAGCCGCACCTCGAACGTGACCGCCAATGTTGACGTCAAAGCCTTGACGTTCCGGCCAGAAATCTTCGGTCGGCCCCAGATGCCACTTTCCGAAGAACGCTGTTCGATAACCGGCAGCCTTCAGAGCTTCGGCAATCGTGACTTCCTCAAGCGGCATGCGATCATTCAGGGGAGCCGGCTTGAATCGGCCTCCTCGTTTACCAGCAAAGAAGTTCGTCGCGTCAACCCGCGACGGATACTTGCCGGTCATGATGCTGTAGCGAGTTGGGCTGCAAACTGGGTTCGCAGCATACCCATTCGTGAATCGAACGCCCTCGCGCGCCAGTTGGTCGACGTTGGGCGTTTCGTAGAATGTCTTCGGATTGTTCGCTCCGATATCCATGTAACCCAGATCGTCGACCAGGATGAACACGAAGTTCGGTCGCCTGGCAGCTTCGACAATCATCGGCACTGTGAGGACGAACAAAGCAGTCAGCATCAAGAGGCGTCGCATCAGAAGATCACTCCGGAAAGGAAGCAGGAACCGGACGAGGAACGTCTTCTGAGTGATATTGCCTGCGGTCGTGCATCGCAACCGCGTCGCAACGGGGCGACCTCTGATCGACGGTCGCCAGCGGGGCGAGAAAAGCTGCCACAGGGTGCAGGAACTGCCTGTCGAAGCTCGTGCACCCATGCGGCACAGCAGTCCGTCAGACGAGTCCCCGACACGAAACCGTCTGACAAGGCCGCTGACAGGCGGCGGTCGTTCAGCCCGTCGCGGATTCGCAACGAGTCCGAAGTCCCGCGATGTGGAACTTGCCCGATTCACGGCAACGGCGACGGAATATCCGGTCGTCGCCAGAAGTCTTCGAAGCATTCCACGGGGCGTCTGTAGCGGCAGCGATTGACTGCCAAAGCAAACTTACATCGACTCGCGCGGGAAGGCGCGGCAGTCAACGGACCACTGTCGGCAATTCAGGTGTTTCCCTCAACTGCTGAGCGATTCACTCCGCCATCGGGTAGAGACAGCGAGCTTTCAATCGGCGTGACAGTAGGCTGGAACAAGCTCCGCGCAGTTCCGGCAATCCGAACGGGTTTTGACTCACAACTGCCGGAACCGCGCGGAGCTTGTTCCAGCCTACAAAAAATCACAACCTCGTCGTGTCGGCGTGCGTGTCACGAGGATCGACGACACGAAAAAAGCCCTGAATAACTGGCAAGGATACCGCGTCACTCAGGGCTCAAAGTTTCATAATCAGCACAGTCGATCAGTCGGTCGCTGCTGTTTCCTCTGACGAGATCGCGTAGAGCGTCGACTTATTCGCGATGTAAAGAACGTTGTTCGCGACGATCGGCGAGCTGTAAACAGCGTTGCCGACATTCACTTCGGCAATCGGCTCTTCGTCAGGCATTGCCACTTCCGGATCGGACGAGAGCATGAAGATGGCAATATCGCCGTCTTCGTCCCCGATGTAGACCTTGCCGTCGACGATCAGCGGCGATCCCCAGGCGGCAGCGAACATGTCATACTTCCAGTAAACGACCGGCGGGTGAGTGCCGTCGTCGTTCGTGGTCTTCTCGTCGATCTTCTTTGCGTCCAGACAGTGGAACAGCCCGCTGAAGTCCGAGATGAACAACAGGTCATTCTTGATGGCTGCCGTTCCGATTGTTCGGTGCATCGTCTCTTCGAAGGCAAACTTTCCGTTGCCGTCAGAATCGACCTTTGTGTAATGCCAGACGACTGCCGAGTTTGGATTCAGTTCGATCTTCTCGCCCTCATCGGTGTCGACATTCTGCAGGCGACGTGGCGAAATCTCTTTTCCGTCTTTTCCTTTGGCGAGTGTCGAGCTGACGTCGCCTCGTTTGTTGGGATCGATGCACCAGACATGGCCAACACCTTCACCGTGTTCCGGGTCCTGCCCGACGGCCACGTAGACCATTCCGTCGTAAACGACTGGCGTGGCGATGATGTTGTTGCGAGTGCCGCGTCCACCAAGGATCCACTTGGAATCTTTCGGATTGCCGTCGAGCTTCCACAGTAACTTTGCGTTTCCGTCGCCGTCGCCTTTTGGATCGAAGCTGTAAACCCAGCCGTCACCACCGGCAAAAATGACCTGCATCTGGCCTTTGAATTCACCAGTCGTTGGCGACGACCACTGACCGTGAAGAATGTTGGCCCCAGGCGACTTGTCACTCCAGAGAAGTTCGCCAGTGTTTCGATCCAGAGCGATGAAGCTGGCCGCGTTCGGCGAAGGCAGATTGATGTGCGATTCGTCCAGCCCGTTCGAAGTATTGATAAGCAGGATATCACCCACCATGGCAACCGAGCAGCTGCACATGTTGTGCTGCGAAACCTGAAGCTTACCCATCATGTCGTAGACCCAGATGACGTCCGCTTCGTCTTTGTTTTCGTTGGACTCTGCCGTGTAAGAGCCATCGTTCTCTTTGTCGAGGAAGCCTTCAGTGTCCAGGCAACGAACTTCGCCGCGGCTGGTGACAAACCAGAGACGTTCGCCGTCGATGACCGGTGAGCAGCAGACACCCTGGAGCGGCCAGTCATGAACTCGACCGGTCGACAGCTTTGGGCTCGAGTGCTGCCAAAGGAATTCGCCAGTCTTCTCGTCAAAGCAGAGCAGGCAGCCGAGGTCGACGTTGCTCGGGTAACGTTTCAGATGCCCGGCACCATTGTTGGTCCCGACGTAAACTTTGCCATTGGCGATGACCGGGTTGCCATAAGTCTGCGAACCGAGCTTGGCGGACCATTTAATGTTGGTTCCGTCGTCGATGTCCCACTCGATCGGAATGTTCTTGCCGTCCGGAGTGTTGTTCTTGCCGGACCAACCACCCCACTGAGGCCAGTCTTTTGCGCCGACTTTCAGTTTGGCGAGGTCTTTGACGATCTCTGCCGTCGGGTCATAGTCCTGAGCATCCGCCTGTCCCAGGCTGACGCCGATTGACAGCGTGAGCAGCGACAGCAAGTAAGTCGTAGAGTTTTTCATAATTCACCTTCAGAACGTTTCAGAAGAATGTGTCCAGTTTCGGAAACACCGTCCGATTCAGTTGTTTGAGAGCTTAACGTTGTCAAAGAAGACTTCCGCGTCCTTGGCGTTTCCAAACAGTCCAGGACTTCCGACTTCGTTAGCCGGATGGTCTTCCCACGTAATGGTCCATTCTTCAGGCTCTTTGCCGTCACGCGGCCAGCACTTGCCCTTCAGAATAGCGGCCTTCTTCCCGTCTTTTTCCGTGACACTGGCACTCAGCTTCAGCGTGTACCAGGTGTCGGGTTTCCATTCGAACGGAACCTTGTGGAATTTCTCTTCGTGCGAAATCCACGAGACGATTTTCAACTCCTGAGCCGCTCCCATCAGGTCGAGCCGATATCGCTGACCGATGACTCCAGCGTCGCCGATCTTGCTGTTTCGCTCGGCACTGTAGACGTCGGCCTGAATTGAGTAGTTCGAGAAGTTTGTACGTCCCATCCACCCCTGGCTGCGGGCTCCTTTAGGGATCGTTGTGATTTTGCACATGACTCCGTTGCCAGAGACTTTGTCTTCGCCACGTTTAATCGTTAGGCGAGGACCGCTGCCTTCGACATCTTCCCAGGTCCACTCGGCAAGCACGCCTTCGTTCTTCAGCGTCGTGAGCAGCGGGTCGATGACAGCTTTCGCGTCGTCGACCGTTTTGACTGACTCAAGAAGGTTTGAGAAGTCGAGCAGTCTGGTCCAGCGCTGCTGAGGTGTCGTGTTGTCGAAGACGCGAGTCGGAGCAAAGTTCACGAACTCCGACCTGAAGTAAACGTAGAGTCGCGACAGCAGAACGTTCTCGGCTTCAAGCTTCTTGAAGAGATCAAAGTCGAGCGCGATGTGTCGGTAACGGGCACCGATCCAGGTAATCGGAATTTCGCCGTCCGAGAAAGTGAACTCCCAGGGGAAGTCAGGCACGGCTCGGATGCGCGACGTGCCGGAAAGCTCGCCGACTTTCGCGGTAAGGATCGTTGCGCCGTGAGTGTTTTCTTTCGAGGCGGTAAATCGACCGTCAGCGTCGATCGTTCCGGGGCCGTTCACCGAGAATTCGACTTCGTCAGCTTTGCACGTTTTGAGGTATTGGCCTTTGCTATTGTAAAGGCGAACGTGGTGCAGCTGGCGTTGTCCCTGCGGGCCGCTTTTCAGCAGCGTGTCGACAGGGACGACCTGCACATGTGCGGGTTCCATGTCAAATCCGACGGCTGCTTCTGCCTTCACTTCCGGTCGCGGAGTGGCGGCTGGCTTGGCATCTTTCTTGCCGATGCAGTACATGCCCGAGCCGGTCGTCACGTAGAGGCGACCGTGTGAAATGATCGGTGATGCCGAGACGTCGCCGTCCAGCCGCATCTTGTGAATTCGATCCAGGCTGCCGTCTTCGTTGACTTTAAAAATGGCCCAACGACCGTTGCCTTCGCAGGTGAAGAGTTTTCCGTCAGCGTAAAGCAGACTGGCTCGGCCCATCGTGCCAAGTTTTTCTCGACCAACCTGCTCGCCGGTTTTCAGATCGATGATCAGTAGGTTGCCCTTGTCTTCGACGGCGTAGACACGATCACCGACGACCACGGGAGAACTCTTTCCGATGTACATCTCGCGATTTCGCCAGACTTCGCCGGTCTTCGTGATGTCGCCTTTCGAATTCAGCTTCAGCGCGAACAACGCGCCCATTTCGGTGCTGCCGATGTTTTCTTCGCTATGACCGCCGATGACGAAGTCTCCAGCGACAACCGGCGCCGTGTTAATGCCGCGGCGCGAGATGTTGTACTTCCAGATTGGCATGCCGGTTGAAGGCTGGATGGCGTGCACGCCGCCGTCGCCCGAGCCGAAGACCAGAGCCGGCGTTCCGTCGATGACCGTCAGCGAGGGA
>JBLFXD010000399.1:0-6713 GCA_047611045.1 Planctomycetaceae bacterium
AGACGCGCTTGCGAGGCACTGCGCCGTTCGCGAACTTCGACGAGCGTTTCCTGTTCAGCTTCCTGGTCGGCAATCAGCTTTTTGCGGTTTGCTCGAGTTTCTTTCAGAGCGTCACCGAGTTCGCTGGCCTGTTCCAGGACTTCGTCCAGCGCGGTCTGTCGTGTGGCGACTTCCGTTTCAGCCGTTCGTAGTTCGGACTTCAACCGGTCGCGTTGTTCGATTGTCTTTTCGTGAGTCTCGTTCAGCGCGACGAGTTGAGCTTCCAGCAGGGCGATCTGTTGTCGCACCTGCGAGGCTTGCTCGGAAAGTTCTGAACGCTCGACCTGACGTTCGTCGATGCGGTTTCGGCTTTGCTGATAACGCGCGGTCAATTGTTCGGAGTGAGCTTCGTGAGCTTCGACTTCCTGCTGCTGAGCCTGGAAGGTTTCATCGAACTGGTCGAGTTCTGACTGTGCGGCAGCCAGTTCTTTGTTCACAACGTCGAGTCGCGACAACGTCGAAGCCTGCTGACGACGCAGCCGGACGATTTCGGATTCAGACTCGCGGAGCCGAGCCGTTTCGTGGCGGATGGTTGCTTCCTGGCTGACGATGGCTTCACGCGTTGTGCCGGCTTCACGTTCGGCTTTTCGCAGGCCGTCGTCGACAACGGCCAGTTCTTCGTCGAATGAACTCAGTCGAAGTTCGACCGCTTGCTGCTGTTCGGTCAGCTCGTCGATTTCGGCCTGGGTGGCTCCTAGAGTTGAGTCGAGAGAAGTCAGCCGGGCGGACATCCAGCGATAATCGTCAGCGGCCAGGCCGAACCACGCCGACTGAAGCTCTTTCGAAACTTCTCGGTACTTCGCGGCTTTAGTTGCCTGGTTGCGCGTCGAGTTCAGTTGAGATTCGAACTGGTCGACGATGTCTTGCAGGCGGAGCAGGTTCTGCGAGACTCGTTCGAGCTTGCGGAGTGCTTCGGTTTTGCGCGACCGGAAGCGGCTGATGCCGGCGGCCTCTTCGAAGATCAGCCGCCGAGCCTGCGGGTTGGGCTGAAGGATTTCGCTGACGCGACCTTGTTCGATGATGCTGTAAGCCGAGGTGCTCGCCCCGGTGCCCATGAAGGAATCTTTGATGTCCTTCAGCCGGGCGGTCGCTCCGTTGATCAGGTATTCGGAGTCGCCGTTGGTCCAAAGCCTGCGACCGATGGTGACTTCGTCGGCCTCGATCGGAAGCATGCGCCCGGAGTTGTCGAAGGCCAGCGTGGCTTCAGCGAACGCACTGCCTTTGCGGTTGGCCGAACCGTTGAAGATGACGTCCGTCATGTCCTTGCCGCGAAGGCTTTTCGGACTCTGGTCGCCGAGGATCCACTTCATCGCGTCAACGACGTTGCTCTTACCGCTCCCGTTCGGCCCGACGACGCACGTGATGCCACGTGAGAAGTCAAAACGCGTTCGGTCGGCAAAACTTTTGAAGCCGAATAGTTCCAGCGACTTCAGCATTGACGGGTCAAGGGTCCAGAAAGTTGGGTTTCGAACGAGAAAAAACGCCGCAAACCCAATGGCCGGGAAACTGACGAAACCGCGAGCTTACACTCGCGGTTCGTCGGAAGTTTTCAATTGAAAGAAGGTCGCGTTAGCTGACTCACTCCTTCTTTTTCGAAAGCGTGAACAGGCCAAGCGGATCGAGTTTGTTTTTCAGACCGCTGCCATTTGGAGACGAATCCTGAGACGGTGGTTTCGGACTGCGGACATCGACGAGCGACGCCGTGCCGGGTTCATCCTGTTGTCCTGCCAGGGCGAAGGTTGCCGGCTCGTCGTCGGAGGTGCTGACCGATGGCGGAGCGGCGGACGGTTCAGACATCGACAGCGTCGTCGGCACGTCGCTCAGACCTTCTGCGGCGAGCTGGTCGCTGATGGCATCTTCGGAAGCATCATCAGCAGAGCTGCTGTCAGGCTCGTCGCTGAAATCTTCTTCCGGCGAGCTGTCTTCTTCGCCGCGAGGTCGTTGGTACATGTTCGGCGTCAGGCTGGAACGTCCGAGGCGTGCTCGATTCCCGTTTCGATAGAAGACTCGTCCGGCCTGAGGCAGCGCGTCGATTTCGAAGCGGCCCTGGAGGTTCCCCTGGCGATCTGCCTGGACAAGCATCTGAGCGATGTCCGGATAGCTGGCTCCGAATTCCGCAGCGACGCGAATGATCTCGTCGATTTTCTTGGAGACAACTTTTCGTTTGTCGTCGCCGTACGGCATGAAGCGGCTGACCGTGACCGTGTCGTTGCCCGGTCGCGACGTAACGAGGATGTCGTTTCCGGCTCGGACGGCCATCGGCGTTATGAACTCCTGGTCGGCTCCGAAGAGGACGACTTCAGCACGTTTTCGGTTCGTAATATGGACCATCGGGTCGCCGGAGGTTTCCATCGAGTGCAGCCAGAATTCTTTGCGAAGCTGCTCGCCAGCGATGAATGGATCGTTTCTGTCGAGAGTCCACAACGCTCGGAAAGCTCCGTAGCGGGTTTCAGCGCTGTCTGTCGTTTTGCCGTCGGCGTCGACGTGAACGTTCATCAGATCACGCAGCGCCAGATGAGCCTGTGGGTCCTCGAGGATGGAGAGACTTGCGTAGGCGAACACTCGGAAGGCTCGCTCTTTCAGAGCGGCCTCCTGTAGCACGTCGACTCCGGCAGACTCCCCGAGATACGACAGTGCGTGAGCGGCGTGGAAGCGGCATTCGAGGTGCTTGCTCTTCAGGCCTGTCTTCAGCACGGAGATCGATTCGTCGCCGATCGCTTCCAGACGAAGGGCCGCTCGCTGAGATTTTTCGGGCTGCAACAGGTCATGCTCAAGACGTTTCAAACGAACTCGCCGCGAGACCGCTGTCTCTCGAAACGCGATGTTCTGAACGACCTGCAGAAACCTTGGGTAGTTGTGTTTGTAGAGCGGGTGAACCTTCAGCAGGATTCGCTGATCGGTTTGCGCTTTGGCCAGCGGCTCTCGCAGCCCGTACTGGTCGTAGGCGTAGAACCGTTGGCCGATCTTGTCGGCCAGCCGTGTGATATTTCGATAGGTGCGGAAATTCGACCGAACATACAAAGCCATGTCACGCTCGATCAGCGAAACGCCGCCGCCCAGAACTCGGCCGCGTTTCAGTACTCCGGCCAGGCTTTCCGTTTCGCCCTCTTCGGGAGAAATCATGATCGGACCGCGAGCCTTCGCGACGACGTGACCTTTCATGACTCCCTGGCCTGGGACCAGTGCGGTTTCGCTGAGAATTGTTTCCATCAGACGACCGCCGTTGAGGCTGGACGCTCCGGTGTCGCCAGGAACGCGGATGTCGACGTCAAATCGGTCGCCTTTGGAAATCAACGGCGGAAGGTACGCTCGGACAACGACCAGAGCCGTGTCCGGAGACCGGATGATTTCTTTCCACTCGCGAATATTTCGACGACGCATGTCGTCAACGAGAGCTTCTCGATACGTGCTCGGAGGAGGATCGCCGCCAGTCCCGTTCAGACCGACGACCAGCCCGACGCCTTCCAGCACGACGCGATGCAGGCCGGTGAAAGTTGTGTAGTCACCGACCATCGGCACGGCGACTTTGGTGGTCAGCTCGTCGTCAAATTCGTCGGACGGGTCCTCTTTCTCGGGACTTTGCGACCTCATGCTGAGTTTGGAACCCAGCTTCGAGAAGTCCGGAGTTTCCAGTCCGAGTTGCGAACAACCATTCAGCCACGGAAACAGGCCGATCACGAGTCCGGAAATGATCAGGTTCCGACAGCGTCTCAGCACAGAGCCTGCGCACAAGTTCACAGCCATAAGATGGCGTCCGGATTAGATGGCGAGGTGGGGTGACTTCACGCCGCCAGAACCGGCAGCATTCAAGTCGAAAGGGATGGGAGTCGTAGAAAGTGGCTACCTCGGCAGACGACCGAAGCAGTTTGTCGACCGGTGCAAAACGCCCACGAAATGAACGCTCCGCCAAATCCGGCAAAGGAAGGGGTCGGGAGAATAGCGCTGCTCGCCATTTCGGGTCAACACGGCTTCATAGCACGTTTCGGGCGTCGTGTCGGACGGACGACTGCCTCCGAGTGAAACCTGGTGCTTTGTCAGACGGGAACGTTTGGTGATTTGGGGATCGCCGCTGGCTTTCAATTTGTCGCCTTGTGACGAGTCAGGGCACCAGCTATTCGCTGGGAACCCAATTCGCGGGCTGTTATCGGCAGCCGATACTTTGTTGACTCTTTGAACGGTTGTTCGTACCGGATGGCGTTACGGTTGACGGTTCTTTCGGAATCGGGCAATGATTGCTTTCGTGTTGACAATTCAACGAACGTTGATGCAATTGGTCGGGTTCGAGTGCGTGTGTCGTTGCAGCGGGCGTTTAATGACGCTGAATTGCTGGTTCAATGCACGAAATGTCGAAATTTCAGAACAGTAAGTTTTCACCAGCCAGGGAGTCTTTGACCGTGGCACGAACATGGACAGTCGTTTGTTTGGCGGTTTTGACCGCTGTGAACTCGGGCGTTGCCTTTGCGGAATCCACCGCGGATGGCAAACGGTTGAGCAAAGTGCTTAACAAGGAAAATGGCGAGCTGGGCGTCACCGTGAAGCCGGTTTCGTTGGTCGATGACACCGCATACCTGCGCAGGGTGTCGGTGGACCTGATCGGTCGGATCCCCAACCACGGCGAAATTCAGGAATATCTTGCCTGGCCCGCCGCCGAACGTCGTTCAAAGCTGATCGACCGGCTGATGGCCGATCCGAGATTCACCGACCGCTGGACGACTTTTCTCGCGGACATGCTACGACTTCGGTCAAACTCGCCCGGTGGTGCCGCCGCCCTCGCGTTTGTTCACAAGGCCGTTGAAGACGACATGCCGTACGACGAACTCGCTCGACGGTTTATCTCGGCCAACGGCAAGGCGGGAGCTGTCCCTGAAGTTGCCTACGTCCTCGGTGATAATGCTGACCCGATGGCTCTCGCCGGAGTGACGTCTCAGGTCTTCATGGGAATTCGTATTTCGTGCGCGCAGTGCCACGATCACCCGTTTGATAAGTGGACCAGAGAAGACTTCTACGGATTCGCCGCTTACTTCGGAAAGACTCGCCGCTACGAAAACCAGTTCACTAACACGGTCTATACCCAGGAAATGAAGACGTCGACGGTGCTGTGGCCGCCCGAAGGTGACGCGGAAGAATCAGATCGCAAGCCAGTGCTGCCGAAGTTCCTGGTTGACCTGATCGATTCGAAAGCTCGACCGGATTTCATCGCCCGCCTGGAATCAACACGTAAGTCCGAGCAGGACTTGATTGAAGCCTCGCTGGCAGCGACCAGCAAATCGGTATCGATCGACGATCTGCTCCTCGGGGCCTCTGATAAAGCACTCGACCGAGCCAAGGGCAAGAAGAAGTCTTCGTTCGACGTTGCTTCGGAAGCTCGTCGCGAGCGAGAGAGCATCGACCTTAACGCTGACATGCGATCGCAAAGCGAACTTCGAACAGATCTCGCGAAAATGATCGCCAGTCCTCGAAACCGATTCTTTGCGTGGAACCTGGTGAATCGAGTCTGGGCAGACCTGGTCGGCCGCGGCATCGTTGAGCCGGTGGACGATTTCAACGATGGGAATGCTCCAAGCCACCCTCAGACGCTCGACTTCCTGGCTGACGAGTTCGTCGCCACAGGTTTTCAGTTCAAACCGCTCGTCAAAATGATCGTCACCAGCGAGCCTTACCAACGAGGTCAGGCTGTCGGCACGGAAGAAGCCGAACAGGAAGAATTGCGAGCTGCCTTCATGGCCGCTCCTGCTCGGCGGATGCTGGGCGAGGTGCTTTACGATTCGATTCTCACCGCCGGGCACCTGTTCGAGTACAAGCATCCAAAGGGTGCGAACATGAAGACCGTCTCCGAACGGATTCGTGTCGCCGTGCCCCGCGAAGGCGAAGCAATCACTCCGCAGTCGCTGGCTTCTGCATCAGGTGCTGGCATGCAGGGGCGGTTGAACGGAGCAATGGCTGCTCGAGGTGCCGGCTACAACCTTGAGTCCGGCATCGAAATCGATTTCGACAACATCCTCAAGCAGGCTAAAGAGAAAGCCAACGAGGCGGTCGTCGTCGAGAAAATGGAAGTGAAGTCTGCTGAGCAGCTCGAAGCCGAGCGGATGCAGATGGAAGGTGGGAATCGCCGCCGATTCCGATACGTCTACAAGACGATCGAACGAACCTATGACGACAACCCTGTCTTTGGTTCGGCATTCCGCATGGCATCGCCGGCGGCTCCACAGCACTTTGTCAGAATCTTCGGACAGACCGACAGAACTCAGGTCGGTGTTCCGCGAGATCACTCGCCAAGTATGCGTCAGGCGCTGATGATGCTTAACGGGAAGATGACTCACGAAGCGTCGCGAGTCGGACCGTTCGAACCGATCCAGAAATTGCTGGTTGGTAAGAACCCTGACGTCGATAAAGCCGTGCGGGTTGCCTACCTCGAAATTCTGACTCGTGAGCCGGCCAATGAAGAAGTCGAGCTCGCAAAGTCGATCATTGATGAAGGCGGCACAACGCTCGAAGGAATGGCAGACCTGCGATGGGTACTGCTGAATTCGAACGAGTTCCGATACCTGCCGTAGTTAACTCTCCGTATGTGACTCCGAGACTTCTCGGAAACAATTACTCAATTTCAGCTTCAATCAAACCCGGTTCCCCACCGCCCCAAAAGGATCCCGACATGAACGGTTGCAAAGATTACC
>JBLFXD010000400.1:0-6706 GCA_047611045.1 Planctomycetaceae bacterium
GTCCCCTCTCCCCCGCTAAAGATCTCTCTTTTTGAATTTGAATTGACCAGCGGGGGAGAGGGCCAGGGTGAGGGGGATCACAAATCGATTCTGACTTCGTGCCCCCTCACCCTAACCCCCAATTGCCGAGTTCTTATCAGATTTCCGCATCGTTTTTGGGGGAGAGGGGACCTGTCATCGTGAAGCAATTTCAGCGCCGAAAAACGATCGGACGTGTCCCAGCTAAGGCTGCGGCAACGACACCAACTTCTGCAGCGCCGTCTCGTAGCGAGGATAGTTCGCCTCGATCGAATACCTGGCGGCAGCTGTCTCTCTGGCCGCGTTGCCGATTGATTTTCGAAGAGCAAGGTCGCCAGCGAGCGTTCCAAGGTGAGCTGCCCAGTCGTCGGATTGAGCGAGAAATCCGTTCTGTCCATGATCAATGATCGAAGCATTGACTCCGACCGGCGCTGCGACCGCTGGAATGCCGGCAGCCATGTACTGAATCAATTTCAGTCCGCACTTGTAGCGGTCCCAGTCTTCGGTCGCGAAGAGCGGCATGATGCCAACGTCGAGCTGCCGCAACTGATCGACTTCGATTTCCTTTTGCCACGGAACGTGCTGGACCTTCACGCCTTCCAGATTGATCTCGCTGAGCGGTTCAATTTCCGGCACGATGACGTGCAGTTCGAAGTCCATTTTCTGAGCAAGTTGTCGAAGTCCGGCGGCGGCGACTTCGAGGTATCGAAGGTTGCCGGACGTGCCGATCCAGCCGAGTCGAGGCAAACGACCTTCAGCGTCTGACCAGTCTTTGGCGGGGTACTGAGCCATTTCGACGCACGTCGGAATGATAATCGTGTTCGTGTTCCGCTCCTTCGCCCACTCTTCGATAAACGAATTTCCGCAGACAATCAGGTCGGCAAGTCTGGCCAGTTTTTCGAACTTCTCGGGGTAACGCAGAAACACCGCGTCGTCGAGATCCAGCACGAGCCGCTGCGTCGACTTGCGAAAGCGTTCTTCGAGTTTCGTACACGGCGAATCAAAAACTTCCCGGTCGATGATGACGATCTCGTCGCCTCGGAGCCACGACTGATACCAGTGCAGATAACGGATCAAACGTTTGAGTCGTTGGCTCAGCCGAAAGCCGATCTGCGGAAACCATTCGTACTTCTGAGGGACGCTGGACGCGAGCGTGCAGCGGTGGCCGCGGTTTCGAAAATGCCGCACGTACGGCAGCATGCGGAACCGTGACGACGGGACTCGGTCACCAGAACTGAGCATCACGATCTTCACGCGGACTCCGATGGCTGTTCTTCGTTTTGGGTGAGCGGATTCGCGGTTGGCTTGTTGCAGCGAGCGATGACTGTCAGCCGCCCGCCTTGCCGAATCATGGCGAGAAAGATTGCCGCCGGAGCCAGCAGAAGTTTCCACCACATGCTGAGTCGGTTCGGGCAATCGATCAAACGCTCGGCCAGTCTGCTTTTCGGTCGAAGTCTTCTCAGGGCAATTCCCAGACTACCGATCACATTCAGAATGTTTCGTTGCTGAACGATCTGGACGTCATCGAAGCCGGACTCTGCCAGCAGCTTTCGCAAACTGCGAGGACCAAAATACTGGAGATGCCGAGGAACTTCCCAGACGTACCAGCTTCGTCGGAAAACCAAGGGCTCCCAGCAGGAAACGTTCGGAACACTGAAGGCAATCTGCCCGTTGTGTTTCAGAATTCGGTGAAACTCGTCGAATGCCGATCGAGGGTCTATTAAATGCTCAATGACCATCCAGGCGAACGCGGCATCGTATGTGTCTGCAGAAAGTTCGGCCGATTGGAGAGTTCCCACATGCACCGGAAATCCTTGCTGTTGAGCAACGGTCGCCGCAGTGTCGACAAGTTCGACACCGTCAGCCTGCCAACCCGCATTAGCCAGTTTTGCGAGGAAACCACCGGTTGCGCACCCAAGCTCGATCGCGCGAGCGTCTTTTTCAGGAGGCGTCGGCAGGTAATTCGAACGAGTGTCGCTCAGCCAGTAATACAGAAATCGAAGCCCCGGAATTCGTCGGAAACCTGACGAGAGATACCAGGGAGCCTCGGTCTTTCTGGACGGTTCCGACTCAGAGTTGCCAGGCGATTCCTCACGCGAAGGCAGTGAAGTGTCGGAAGTCTGACTGGCATGAGGTCCGTACGCGGCCGGGTAGCACGCCGCCAGGCTATCGACCGTCGGAACGGGATTCATGAAGATGTGCCGACAATCCTCGCATCGCACGATCTGAAATACGCCGCCGACTCCGTGCAGAGGGTCGGTGGTTTTCAGGTGTCGGCGATGGCGGCTCGAAGTGCAGACGGGGCAGGCAACTTCTTCAAGCACGATCTCCGGTTGGTCGTGTTGAATCATGGAAACTGCTTGCTCGGAAATCGATTTGGTTTTTCAAGTGCCGATGACGCTGCAAAGTTGAGGTAATGACTCATGAATCAGCGGCCTGCGTCGGGAGAGGCCGCTGATTCGTTGTGCCACTCGCGGTGTGCCTTTCGCCAGATCATCGTCCACAGCGGCAGTTGAACGACGCAGATACAGGCTGTCCAGGCAATAGCCGCACCTTCGATACCATACTTGATTCCAAGGATAGTCACCGACGTCGCGATGCAGACCGAGACGATCAAACTTGGAATCAGAAACGGTTCTCGCTTGTGGGCTCGGATGTAAATCGTCTGGCAGTTGGGGATCTGAAAAACAAGAATTCCCAACGACAGAACGGCGGCTGACTGAGGTGACACGAACGCGACGGATAGTTTCTCGGCGATCGACCAATCAACGTACGGCAATGCAGTCAGTACTCCGCAAAACGCGACCAGCCCTGCGGACAACATTGCGACCGACAATGACGAGCAGCGAAAAAATAATGCGTTGAGTTCATCGAATGAGCCGTTGGCGACAAGCTGACCGAACTTCGGTCGCCGAGTATCGACCCAAGCCGACGCTGCAGCCTGCAGAGCGATGAGCACAGTCCATGTCATGCCAATGCGCCCAGCTTCGGCATCCCCGCTCGTTCCCCAGATGACTGGTGTCAGCATCTGTAAAGTGCCGAATGTGGCGACGCCTTGAATCGCGAGTCGCCACTGCAATGGCCAGACTTCTGCTTCCCAATCGATGACTGCCGAAACGGTCTTACGGAAAATCGATCGGAAGAAGTGGCGGTAGCGAACTCCGACGAGGTGAAGCTCCCAGCCGAGTCGTACTGCAGCGGATCCCGCTGCCGCCCAGAGTCCCAGTCCAGAACCAATGATCGACCACACAACCAGGGTTCCGAAGACTGCCTGTCGAAATCGGTACTGATTGACTGTCGTGAGTTGGTCACATCCTTCCAGAATCGCTGTCAACGGCTGAACGGCCAGCAGCCCGCCCGTCAGAATGATGAGAGCACTCCAAGGTGCAATCCATTCCGCAAGGGGTAATGACCCGAGAGTAAGCCAGCACGCTCCGCCCGGTCCGCACACCACCACAAACAGAACCGCCGCTACGGCGTACCATTTCAGACTGATTTTAAGCAGCGAAACAAGCCGGGATTGCGCGGCCTCGTCGCCAGCCAGTTCTCCGGATTCGTCAATGCTCAGTTTGGCCCATTCGTGGCTGACAACGTTGATCAGCACGATGTGCAGGCTCAGCTCGAAGAATACCTGCAGCGCCAGCACGCTGCCGAAAGTGTAGAAGTAGCCTCGCATTTCCGGCGTGAAAAACAGGGCCATCAGCGTCACGGTGACGGGGCCGGTCAGTAGTTGCCAGGCCCTGGCGATCACGGAAAAGAACACCGGAGCGTCGACACCAACTCGGTCGAGCTGAACGATCAGCCAGCGTCTGGTGCCTTCTGCGTTGCTCAATGTGAAATTCTCATTATGAGGGATCCGAGGTGGCGACTCTTTCGTAATCGAAGACTCTCGAATCCTGGCGGTGCATCTCCGCCCGAACAAGAGCGTTCGTTGCCGATCCGCGCTGTCAGGCGAGCATGACGTGCTGATTGCATCGATTCGAAACACCCAGCACACTACCGGCTCGAATTTCAGTGCCGTTGATGAGCCGCGTTTTGAATGAATCATAAGGAAACAGCAGTGTCCGAGTTTGGCGATTTACAGTCCCTGCGCGTTGTCGTGACCGGCTCTTCGAGCGGGATTGGCAGGTCGATCGCGTTGGAACTCGCAGCCGCCGGGGCGGACGTCGTCGTGCACTGCCTCCAGTCGATTGATCAAGCCGAGAAAGTCGCCGCAGAAATCCGAGCGGCCGGTCGCCGGTCATCGGTGATTCAGGGCGACGTTGGCGATGCCGGGAAACTCAACCAACTCGTCGACGCCGCGTGGGATGCTCTCGGCGGCGTTGACGTCTGGGTGAATAACGCCGGAGTCGACCTCCTGACCGGTGACAAAGCGAAACTGTCCTACGAGGACAAGCTGAAAGCGCTGCTCGACATCGACGTCCGCTCAGCCGTCCTGCTTTCGAAAATGGTGGGCGAACGGATGGTCGCTCAGGGTGGCGGGACAATCCTCAACATCGGCTGGGATCAGTCGGACCGTGGCATGGGCGGAGACAGCGGCGAACTCTTTTCTGCCGCCAAGAATGCGATCATGGGCTTCACCAGGTCACTCGCCGTGAGCCAGGCTCCGACCGTCCGAGTCAACTGCATCGCCCCCGGATGGATCCGAACGGCGTGGGGAGAACAGGCCAGCGATCCCTGGCAGGAACGAGTCCTCAAGGAAACTCCGCTCAACCGCTGGGGGACTCCGGAAGACATTGCTAAGCTGGCACGCTTCCTGGTCAGCCCGGACGCATCGTACATCACCGGGCAGATCATCAACTGCAACGGCGGCGCCGTTCGATAAATATTCAGATCTGACAACGCACTTTCAATCTCGGTCACCTCTCCCCTTGGGAGAGGTCGCGGTCTCAGCCGCGGGAGAGGGGGTGCCACCCCTTGCGACTTTGTATGCACAACATGAGCACCGTAACCCTCACCCGGCCCTGAGAGGCCGACCTCTCCCGCAAACGGGAGAGGTGACAGTGACGTCAGCGTTACGCTGCTCAATAAGATCACCCCGAGACTCACCCATGCCCACTTCGATTGCTGACTCGCCGATTCTGACGTTGCACCCCGACGACAACATCGTCATCGCCAGAATCGCGATTACGAAAGGGGCGACCTTTGATGCTCAGGCGGGAGTCACCGCTCAGAACAATATCCCGTTTGGCCATAAGATTGCGTCAAAGCAAATCCAATCTGGAGAGCCGATTCGCAAGTTCGGACAGGTGATCGGCTTCGCGACGGAGGACATCGCTCCGGGGCAATGGGTACACACTCACAATGTGACTCCGGGAGAACTCGACTTGGACTACGCGTTCGCTTCTGAGATCCCTCCCGATCCCGATCCGATCACCGGCCGAACCTTCCAGGGCATTGTTCGACCGGACGGGCGCATCGCGACTCGGAATTACATCGGCATTATCAGCACGGTGAACTGCTCGGCAACGAGTTCCAAATACGTCGCCGCCAACTTCGATCAGTCGATCCTCGACGCCTATCCGAACATCGACGGCGTCATCGCGCTAACTCACAAAGAAGGCTGCGCGTACGATTACGGAGGGGATCAACATCAGCTGCTGGCTCGAACGCTCGCCGGTTTCGCCAAGCATCCGAACATCGCCGCGTACGTCGTACTGGGGCTCGGCTGCGAAACCGCTCAAGCATCGTTCATGGCGAATAAGCATGACTTAACTCAACTGCGCATGATCGGCGACGAAGAAGAACCTCAGCAGATGATCATGAATATCCAGGACGTCGGCGGCGTGAAGAAAACCGTCGACAAAGCGACGTCGATCATCCGCGACATGCTGCCTGAAGTTAACAAAATCGAGCGAGTTCCCGTCCCGGTTTCCGAGATCATGCTCGGCTGCGAATGCGGCGGCAGCGACGGCAACAGCGGCATCACCGCCAACCCGGCCGTCGGCATCGCCAGCGATTTGCTCGTTGCTCACGGAGCGACTTCCATCCTCGCCGAAACACCCGAAATCTGTGGCGGCGAGCACCTGCTGACTCGTCGAGCCGTCTCGAAAGAAGTCGGCCAGAAGCTGATCGACCTGATCGACTGGTGGAAAGAGTACGCCGCGAAGTTTGGCGGCACGATCGACAACAACCCATCCGTCGGTAACAAGAAGGGCGGCCTGACGACGATCTACGAAAAATCTCTGGGAGCCATCGCCAAAGGCGGCAGCACCGCCTTGAAAGGCGTTTACGATTACGCCGAGCCGATCACTCAGAAGGGCTTCGTGATTATGGACTCGCCGGGCTTCGATCCGGTTTCCGTCACCGGCATGATCGCCAGTGGGGCGAACGTCGCACTCTTCACGACCGGCCGAGGAAGCTGTTTCGGCTGCAAGCCGGTCCCTTGCTTTAAGATCGCGACGAACACGCCGATGTACGACCACATGATCGACGACATGGACATCAATGCCGGCCGAATTCTGGACGGTGCGACGGTCGAAGAAGTCGGACACGAAATCTTCGAAAAAGTCATCGCCGTTGCCAGCGGCGAGCAAACCAAAAGCGAAGCCCAGGGCATCGGCGACGAAGAATTCTCCCCGTGGACCATCGGCCCAATTCTGTAGTTTCCAGCTTTTTGGTAAATCAAAAAGAACGGTACGCAGAGCCCGCCGAGGACTCGCAGAGGTAAAGGAGGACTCTCCTTCTC
>JBLFXD010000401.1:0-6706 GCA_047611045.1 Planctomycetaceae bacterium
ACAGCCTGAAAGGAAAGAGGCAAAGCGCCGGATGGAACGATCAGTTCCTCGCCGAAGTACTGCAAATTCAGCAGTGAAACTTCGCGCCCCCTCTGCGATTGAGGGGCACTCCGAAAAGCGGATCAAGATTGTTTACACGCAGGTGTTGCCGCTGCGAGCGAACCAGTATCGGTATTCGTACGCGTTGCGGAGCGAGCTGCTGCAGAAGACTCCGCTGCGGGAATTGTCAGTCGACGTGCTGATCAATTCGGAGCTGCCGCTCCGCAGCGTGAAGTGCCCGACTCATTCCGTGCGATCATCATTCGGTGGCCCGGTTGGTGGTGGCGGAGGCCCGATTCGGTCGGCTCATCTGGAGTTTGCCGCGCAGGAGTATTCACCGACTCGGGACTTTGAAGTCGTCTGCGAAGTCGACACGAAGCAGTCCGATGTGAACGTGATTCCGCACCAGCGCGGCGACGATGGTTACTTTCTTGCTCAGGTCACTCTGCCCGGAGCGGACGGAAACTGGCAACGCGAAGTTCTACCCGACGGCGATCCACTGGAAGTGCTGCTGGTCTGCGACACGTCGGCGTCGATGGATTCGGACAGCCGTCAGAAGCAGGGGGAGCTGGTGGCGGCGATCCTGTCGTCACTTGGGCCGAAAGACCGATTCAATCTCGCAGTGTGCGACGTCGATTGCCACTGGCTGTTTGAAGAATCAGTCGAGGCGAGCGTCGACAACGAAAAGGCCATTACGAAGGCTCGTCAGTGGTTGAGCGATCGAACGTCGCTCGGGTGGACAGATCTCGATAAGGCCTTCGCGTCGATTGCCGAACGCGCGAGTTCGGGCAGCCACGTGATTTACATCGGCGATGGAATCGTGACGTCGGGTGATGCCGATCCGCAGGCGTTTGCAGCGCGGCTGGAGGGTCGAGGGACAAGGGGCGAGGGCGATCCAGCGACGCAAGCCTCTCGTCCCTCGACTCTTGACCCTCGTCCCACTTTTCACGCCATCTCGGTAAGTAGCAGCTTTGAATCGGTCGTGCTGAAGTCGATCGCTGGCGTGGGCGGCGGATCGGTGAGGGCAATCGGCGGGGAGCGGACGCCGCAGACGGTCGCGTTTGAGCTGCTCAACGAGATTGCTCAGCCGGGGCTGACGGATGTGAAGGTCGAGTTTCGAGGGTTGCAGGTCGCGGCGGTTTATCCGGAGAAGTTGCCGAACCTGGCGGCAGGGACGCAGCAGATTATTGTCGGACGTTACCTGCCGCACGGTGGGGATCAGACGGGCGAGATGATCATCACTGGGAATCGCGGTGGCGAGAAAGTTCGATACGCGGCTCGCGTCAGGCTGAAGGGAGCGGAAGCGGGGAACTCGTTCATTCCGCGGCTGTGGGCGAGGGCTCACATGGAGCAGCTTCTGCAGCAGGGCACCAGTCAGTTCATCAAGGACGAGATGATCGGCCTGTCGGAAGAGTTTCACATCATTACGCCGTACACGTCGCTGCTCGTGCTCGAAAGCGACGCCGACCGCGAGCGGTTCGGTGTGACCAGGCGATTTGAGATGCGCGACGGTCAACGCTTTTTCGCCGACGGGAAAGACAACGCTAAGTACGAACTTCTTCAACAACAGATGAAGCACGCCGGGGACTGGCGGATTGGGTTGCGTCGTTCGATTCTTGCTCAGCTGGCTCGGCAGGGCCGAAGTACCGAAGAAATGCAGGCTCTGAAACAAATGGTTGAGCAGCGGCAAGGTCTCGGTGACGTCAGGCATTTGATCAGCGTTACCGCCGGCGTTTCCCAATTCGGTGGGTATGGCGGGCTGGGTGGTGGGGGAGGCTTCAAACAGGAACGCATGACTCGGTCGGCTGGTCAGTCCCGTTCAACGGCTTCGTACGGCTTTTATAGTGGTGTCGTCGGCAAGAAACTCGCGGCTTTCGACGGAGACGACCTGGATGCCATCTCAGCAAACCTGACGGGCGACTTGAACGGATGGGATCCCGGTCGCGAGGGAGACATGGACGGCGATCGGGAAGTCATCCTTGAGAGCAGCGACGAGCTGTTCGACGTCACGCATGAGATGTCCGGTGGCCGGATGCAGTCGTTTAATGCGAAAATGGAATTGCGGGTAAGTTCTGCATTGTCGGAACGACAAGCGGCGATGAAGTCAAGCTCCCGTCGCAGCAAGTCCGATTTCATGTCTGCGGTCTCGGGAGGAAGGGCGAACACCAGGCAGCCGTACTGGAGTGGGAGAGCCAACGGCTACGTTGACGGGACTCAGTACGTGAACTGGGTCAGTCGACTGTTTCCCGCTCTGCCCGCAGCTCGTGTGCCGCCGAAGGCGAAGGTCGAGTCAACATGGCCCAACGCGGCGATCGAGGTCTCAAGGAGTCTTTTGCAATCGGAAGCTCTGGCCGGACGGAATAGATCGTTGGAGATTCGTTCGAAGTCAGAGACGTTCGACGCTCGATGGGGCGGTCGGAAGACGTCAGAGAGTTCTTCGGTCGAACTGTTTTCGACCGGACGCTGGTTGAGAAGTTCATCGGCGTTGCCGAACCAGTCAACGGTTCAGTGGGGCGACGATGAGGAACTCGGTGTCCTGGCAAAAGCGTTTCTGCTGGGGCGGTTGCGAAAGTCGCAACCGGAAGATTTGAAACGGACACCACTGGCTGTGGCGCCGTTCTCGCAGTCGGCTTTGCACGAAGCGTCGGCTGGATACGACGTCGAAGTTCAGAAACAGGGCGATCGCACAATCCTGTTACTGTCGGTGAAGAGGCAGCCGACCAGCCAGATTCGTCACACGATCGATTCGCGGCGGAACGTGTTGCTCAGCACCGAACGTTTGGCGAATGGCGATCTAACATCGCGGACTGTTTACGGTCCTTACGAAAAGGTCGCTGGCCTGTGGTGGCCGATCGGGCAGGAAACGTTCGACGCGAAAGGTCGTCGGACAGCCGTTGTGACGAATTCCGTGACAGAACTGGCCGCAGCGCCGTTCGAAGGCCGGTTCAAGGAAGAGTTGTCTCTGAGGGATAAATCACAGTTCATCACCGAGACGCTTCCGTCGGTACGCAAAGCCGAAGTTGCGGTCGCTGATGGATCTGCTGGCTTCGAGGATCGACTCATTCTGCTCCTTCGGTCGTCGTGGATTCAGAAATGGGACGACGTTCTGGCTCAGCTGGAGCATCTTGAAAAACTGGCTCCGAACAAGGACGGGCTTCTTTGGGTGCGAGCATCCGTGCTGAAGGCCGCTCGTCGAAACGAAGACGTCCGACAGATGCTGTTGGCTCGGGCTGAGGAACTGGTGAAAGGCCGTCCAGAAGACTACTTCCTGGCGAAGTTTGTTATGGGCGAGGCCGCCGGAGTCGCTTCTCAGGATGAGCAGTTAGCAATTCTCGACACCCTGCGTCCGGTGTGCGAGCGTCAGGCTGAACACGTTCTGGGTCTCCGTGACTGGCGATTGCGACACATCGAAATTCTCCGGCAGCTGGGCCGCAATGAAGAGTACATCGCTCTGCAGAAAGTTGTCGCCGAGAACGGGCCGTGGCATGAAAGCTCGCAGGGACAGTACGCTCGCGATCTGGCGGGCACGGGCGACTACCCCGCCGCGTATCAGTGGCTGAGGAACGAACTGGACCGCGACGTCGAACGGCACGAGTACCAGATCGGCCAGTTGCGAAGAGTTTACGCGGACTTACTGATCCAGCAGGGGAAGACGAAGGAGCTGGTTGAGTTCCTGCAGGAGTGGGGCGACGCGGGGTCAGAGAATCAGCAGTTGTACGCCGAGTACCTGAGTGCCCTCGGGATGGCCGATCGCGTTGCCGACGCCGACGAGCTGGTCACGAAGTGGCTGACGGATGGACGAGTCGAGGGCGAGTTCGCTGGTGCGGAACTTGCGAAGTTTAACGCCGCGTTGTCGTTCGCGTTGGGGCAGCGGCACAAGCAGACCGTCAATTTCGTCCTGCCGCGGTGGCTGAAGCCGCTCAAGTCGACAGGCAGTTTCTTCCTGCGGCACGAGCACCACTTTGCGTTCGCGAAGCGGATCATGGACTCATACTACTTCCAGCAGACGGACGAGTACGATCAGTTGATTGGCGAGGTCGCTGCCATCTTGAAGGCGGACGCCGACAAGCTGTCCGTCGAGGACGTCGGAAGCATGGTGAACTGGTGCCTGGCACCTTCGAAACTGACAACCGACGATTGGGGCGTGATTGCGGACACGCTGTTGAGACGCTCGAAAACGTCAGAAGAATTCGAAGAGCAGCGAGCGTTCGGAGACATTCTTGTTCGAATTTATCGAGCGAAGTTTCGAGACAGTAATCTGCTGCCGTTCATGCGGCAACGAATCGCTCGAGCCGTCGACGCGAAGGAAGAAACATTTGCGGTAAGTTATTCGCTCGCGCTGTTCAACGAGCTGCTGTCGCGCGAGTGGACCGAGGAGAACGAGGTCGAGTCGTTCGCTTTGCTGGAACGGTTGTCGTCTGCCGAGTTTGCGATGGTTCGTTCGACCAGCCACGTGGAAGCACTCCATCGACTTGTTGACACGATGCTGATGGCGAGGTTTAAGGCGTCGATGAAGACTCTGCAGGATGAGGGGCATCCCGAGCGACTGACTCGAACCGAACTCTCGGCGAAGCAGATCGAGTTTCAGAAAGCCGCAAGAACGGGACTTTCCGATCGCCTTGCTGCAGAAGTTACAAAGCGGCTGGCGGCTGGCGACGACGACGATACTGCCGACAAACCGGCAGATGGCACCGCGTCGGTTCTGCGCGACTGGCTGATGATCGAGCGAATGTATCTGGACGTGGTGCTCGGCCGAAATCTGGATGAAGTGACGACTGAGTGTTGGACAGCGCTGGGAGAATCGCCGCCGACGCTTTTGACCGAGGAGCAATTGGTAGAAGTCGACGGTGAGGATGTGCAGCGGCGCGTGCTGGAAGACATGTTGCGAAGCCGGGCTCTGGCGACGTTGTCGAATCTTGCCGTGCGGCGTTCGGTTCCCGACGGGCTCGCCGATCGCGTCTTGCAATACATCGACGCGGCCATCGATCAGGAACAGACGACGGCAACCGAAGACGGTGATCAGGGACTCACGTGGAAGACGAAGAAGTTCGGGCTGCTCGTCGCGCTGGACAGGCCAGATGAACTGGAAGTGGCATTGCGAAAGTGGATCGGCTCCGATGAGCACGTCGCGCCGTGGCAACTGGCCCTCGGTCGGTTGCTGGCGGAGCGGGCTCGGATTGACGAGGCGATTCCGTTGTTTGAAACGGTCGAAAAGATGACGCCGCTTTCGGCCAGTGACTATCAGACTCTGTCGGACTGGTATCTGGTTGCCGACCGCCGAAGCGATTTCGAACGGGCGAAGGTTGAGTCGTTCCAGGTGACTCAGGAACACGTCATTAATAACTGGATTCAGCAGCGGCTGTACCCGTGGCAACGGTCCGACACGACACTGCCGAGCGAACTGGACGAGCGCGTTCTGTTTGCCTTCAAAGCACTCTTCAGAAAGTCGCAGCATCCCGAAAACTACATCTACCAGCTCAAGTATTTCTATCAGGCGTGCCGGGATTTTCGGCTGCTACAGGTCGTTCCGGACATCGTCATCGGCCGGACGCCGCAGCGGGTCTATTCGGTATTGAAAAGTCTGCAGACAAATCTGCTGGTCGAAGTTCGCGATGAGGCAACCGCCGATGAAATCATCGCTCGAATCAAGACCCTGCAGGCGATCGCTGAATTGGACGTCGATCGTCGAGCGCTGGAACTGCTTGAATCGATGCTTGAACGGAAGTCAGCGGAGTTGCTGAACCAGCCAGGTCCACATGTTGATGCGGCGGTGGCAGCGCTCAAACGGGCCTTCGAGCACGAGTGGGCGGACGGAGAGACTCGGCAGATGGCTGACTTCCTGCAGTCTCTCGGAAAAATCACACAGCCGAAGCTCGCGGCAGAGCAGATGCGACAACTGGTCGAGTTGCATCGACGGGCCGAGCCGGGCAGCGACGACCGGTTGTTTATTGCGTACTCCCTTGCCCGAGGTCACTTCCATTCTTACGGCGAACGGGAAGAAGGGATCGCGATCATGGAGAACGCGATTCGCGAGTTTGATCAGACTCATCTGGATGGCTGGCCGCTCAACGCCGCGCCGCCGCTTTCCGGGTACATCGAGTTTCTGGAAGAGGTCTCGCGATACGCTCAGGCCGAGAAAATTCTGGATGTCTATCTTCAGAATCCATCGAACGGTCCGACAAAGAACTGGTTTCTGAAGCGTCAGAATCAAGTGTTTCTGCAAGCCCTCCGGAAGGACGGTCGAGTATCGCTCGGCGAGGGGCACACACTTTATAAGAAGCTCGTTGCGCGGATTGCCGAGCAGGTTCCGGAGATGGACGTCTCGTATCAATACACGGTGCTGTCGCAGCTGGTGGAAGTTTTTACCGCGGCAAACAACAAACATCTGCCGAAGGTGGCGGACGATCTGCGAGAATTCGCGTTCAATCGGCTGCCGCCCGTGCTCGATAAAATGACGCATCAGTATCGGACACTGATGGACTCGTACGCTCGCGCGCTGCATGACATCGGGGGGCCACGTCACGGTCTGGAATTCCTGATGGACCGTGTCGAGAACTGGCCGAGGCATCTGCGAAACGGTTGGCAGGATGGTTGGAGCCAGTGCGGGCACAACATGGCATGGTGGCGGCAGCAGGCTGCGGGCAAGGCTGCTGACCTGGAGCCACGG
>JBLFXD010000402.1:0-6685 GCA_047611045.1 Planctomycetaceae bacterium
GATTCCTGGCGAGCCGCGGCTCATTCAACATCACTTCCAGCTGTAGACGCTCCTCGATCGACAGCCGCACGACAACTTTGGCATCTGTGCCCATCGTCCAGTTCCTCAAAAAAAGTACTGACAATCCGAAATCTTCAGGTTGTCATCGCACACAAGCAAAAACCACTCAACCCCAAGTTGGTCGACTCCTAGATGGGCTCAAACAATGCCTGGCGTCACGGGAAGTGCCGTCGTGTCGTCAGAGATGTAGAGCAGGTCGAGGGATTCGCGAATCGCGTCGGCACAACCGTCGTGGTAACGGCGTCCGCATTCGTTTTCGAAGATGTCGCGGCCTCGTTCTACTTCCTGAGCGAAGGCTGCGGCTTCGGTTTCGTGAAGTTCTATTTTGGCTGAGAGTCGTTCTACGAGCTGTCCGAGTTCCATCTGAATCTCTCCGTCTATCTGGCAGCGAGATTTGGAACGAGTAGACGTAACTCGTCGACAATCAGGCGCTGCGTTTCCTGGTTACTGAATTTGCGGGTGTGGTCTTGTTGAGCTCTTCGTCCGTCGCCTGCCGAATCTGCTCGATGATTTCGTCGGGCGAGACAATCTTTGGCGCACCCTGACCCCACGCTGGCGGGTTTGAAAGCTCGCCATTGTCGATCAGCATGTGTACGGCGGTGCGGACGAAATCGCTGAAGGATTGTTCGCCTCGAACCTGGTCTACCCGTTCGACCCAGTCCTGAGGCCAGCGAATCAACTTGGGAACGAGTACGGTCTCCGTTGCGGCGGTGGGTTTCTGGCTTCCTGCCATGACTGCTCCTTTTCGATCCGTGAGTGAGATATCTCTTACATCGGCATCCGACTGGTGAAAGAGTTATCTCTTTCGAGAGATATCTCTCATTTTCCCGAAATCACTGGAAGCGATGGCCGATTCCGGGATCGTCCCCGTCTCTTTGCACCGCCGCTTGCAATGCCCGGAATCTGCACGAAACAATGCGGACTGATCTCAGCGAGTGCTGATCCATGCTGCGTGTCGGGCGTTGCGCCACTTTGCACCACCCGATCTCCGCGTTTGAGGGTCTCTCATGACTAAACGAATCATCCTTCAACTATTGGTCGCTGCCGGCTTTGCAGCGTTGTCCGCAGCACCCCTGCGTGCTCAGGATGAAACTGCAGAAGAGGCTCCGAAAGAAACGGTCGACGCACCGAAGGATGCGTCAGAGCAGGATCCGGTCGAGCCCGAGCAAACATCCGACGGACCGGTCGCTCGATACATCACCGTGACTAACCCGGCAGGCGAACTCGTCTTCTCGCGAGTTCGGAACGCGCTGGTCGAGCTGCAGCATCAGGCCGAGCTGGAAGATCGCGACAACATTCTGATTCTCGAAATCGAAACAGGGTCCAGCACGTTCGGCCAGGTGAGCGATCTGGCGAAAGAGCTGACCTCGTCGAAGTACTCCCGAGTTCGCACGGTTGCCTGGATCCCGAAAGACGAATCGTCGAGACCGCTGACCGGTTACACCGCGATTATTGCCTTGGCCTGTCGCGAGATCGTCATGCATCCGGATGCGGAAATCGGTGACGTTGGCCGAGGAACCGCGCTCGACGATGACGAGCAACTTTCGATCATCAACCTCGTCGAAAAAAGGTACAACACCAAGGTCAACGGAGCACTGGCTGCGGGGTTTGTCGAACCGTCCCGGACCGTGCTCAAGATCAAAGTCATCTCCGGCGAAGACGCCAATCGTGTCACCGAAACCCGCGTCGTCACCAGCGAGGAAATGCAGCGGCTGCAGGAATCGGACGTCGCCATCCCGGACGTCATCACGATCAAGGAGAAGGGCGACGTCCTGCTGCTTTCGGGGAAGCGTGCGCGGCAACTCGACATTCTCGTCATGCAGACTGCCGAAGACCGCGTCGATCTGGCCGAGCTGTACGGCTTTGATCGTCGCTATCTGCGCGAAAGTCTGACCACTGATCAACCTCCGCGCGCTCGAATCATCAAGATCGACGGGGTAATCGATCCCATCCTTCATGAGTACGTCGAACGGGAAATTCGCCGAGCCGTCGCCGAAGACGCAAACCTCATCATCTTCGAAATCGAATCACCGGGTGGATACCTTGCCCCCAGCGAGCAACTGGCCGACCGAATTTCGAAACTGGACGGCAAGAAGCATCGCACGGTCGCCTACATTCCCGACGGCGCCTACAGTGGCGCCGCGATTATCGCGATGGGTTGCGATGATATTTACCTGCACCCTGAAGCTAAAATCGGCGATGCTGGTCCAATCGAAATGCGGCCGGGACAGCCGTTCGAGAGAGCCCCGGAAAAAGTTCTCAGCCCACTCCGCGAGACGATGAAGGTTCTGGCCAAACGCAAAGGTCGACCACCAGCGTTACTCGAAGCGATGGCCGACAAAGACCTGCGAGTCTTCGAAGTAACGCACAGCCAGACAGGTCGAAAGTTCTTCATGTCCGAGGCCGAGATCGAAGCCTCTGGTGGAGAATGGATCAAAGGGGCACTGGTCCCCGAGTCTCGCGAAGACAACCTGCTGACGGTAATCGGCCGACGTGCGCACGATCTGAAACTCGCCAACGAGCCCGTCCACGACATGGGCGAGTTAAGACAGCGACTCGGAATTCCAGCCAACGCGGTCGTGCCAGTTTCCGCACAAACATGGGTCGATGCGCTGATTTTCAGACTGAAAACGCCAGAAATCACGTTCCTATTGTTTATGGTCGGCCTGATCTGCATCTACCTCGAGGTCTACACCGTCAGCGGTTTCTTCGGAATCGGCGGCGCGTTGTGCTTTGCCATTTTCTTTTGGAGTCGATTTCTCGGCGGCACCGCCGGCTGGCTGGAAGTGACTCTGTTTATCTTTGGCATCGCGTTGATCGCGATGGAGATATTCGTCATCCCCGGTTTCGGCGTATTTGGACTATCCGGCGGTCTGGCCGTCATTGCCTCGTTGATTCTTGCCAGCCAGACATTCGTCATTCCTTCGACGAGCGCCGAGTTCGATCAGTTCAGCTGGACGATTGGCACACTCAGCAGTTCGATTGTGGCGGTGGTCGCCGTCGGCGCGGTACTCAGCCACTTCATGCCGCGCATTCCGGGATTGCGAGGCTTCGTCCTCGCCGCACCGGGCACGGTCGACGACGGTGGCCCGTTACTCAACCCGGACATCACCGGCGATCCTTCTCAGACACTGCAGATCGACGAAAACACCAGCCTGCTCAGTCAAACCGGAACGGCATTCTCGACACTGCGACCGTCCGGCAAAGCGCACATCAATGGCACGTTGGTTGACGTCGTCAGCTCCGGCGAATTCATCGACCCCGGCACACCGATCGAAGTGGTCGAAGTAGCCGGAAACCGAGTCGTCGTCCGTGCAACAACATGAATCGACCGCGAATGGGCTATTTCAGCAACCAGCCAGGCTCCACAACACTGGCCCCCACCCTGAGCGATTCCGGTTACGTCAAACGGAGTTTTTCCCAACCCGGCAGCTCACGGCACTGTGTGGCGAATTGTCCTGCTTACGTCACTGAGTACAAATCGCGTCCGTTCAGACGAATGCAATACGCATCAACGATCGGAGCTGAATCGCGCATTCCAATGCCAACTGAATAGTCTGCTGCGTAGGCCTTCGGTTGTGTGTACCCGATTTCAGTTTGGACGTTTTCTCCATACTCACGCTCTCGGGCGATCCCCAGCAGGCACATTGCCAGAGACATTGGCTTCGGTCCGAACGGAGCGAGCACCAGCGATTGAGTTCGTCCTCCCAGTGACTCTCGCTTCAATCGGTCGAAAACCAGCGACACGTCGTCCGTCGGAACACGTACGATTTCAGGTCGTAACGGCCCCTTCCAAGCGGCAGTGATGTCTCGGACAAACTCCCAGTTCTGTCGGAAGCCTGGGTGCAGCGAGGGAAACGGCAGGAACAACTTCAAATTGATCTTGCGCGTCATGTTTTCGCCGATGAATTTGTGCAGGTTCAACGTGTGATAACCCACACCGATAATGGCCGTCGTTTCGGCAGCGTCGATATCAGAGTGGAGATAGCCAGGAAGTGGTTCCCATGAATCCGCATCCATCGCCAGTTGCGTTCCGTACTTCGCATAGCTTGCGGGCTTCGTGTTCGTCGCAATGAGCGTTTTGATGTGAGCGGCCTCGGCAAGTTCACTGACAAGCGGAAAGAACCATCGCTTGGGCATCGTGGAGATATCGACGATCACGCGTTCCCCGCACTGACTTGCCAGTTCGTGGACTGCTTCAATCACTTCGTGGTCGGACGAGTGGAGCGGACATTCTCGATGAATCGTCACACGATCGGAGAAGACATCGCGAGCGTGCTTTTCATTCTCGGCAAGCCGACTTCGCGCCTCGTTCAAGTTGCGGGCACGAGAATGTGGAGCGAGTTTCACGAGCGTGCAGGTCGAGTCCGAATCGCGACCGAGAACTTCCTGCGCGGCTGCCAGGCATCGGTCCTCAGGTGAGAGCGAACCGATGACCGACCATGGCTCGGTGGCTGGCAACTTGTCGAGAATCCAGTGGATTGGCCCCAGCGGTCGAAGGTGTTGACTCGGTCCCACGTCACTCCACCTCACCGAAGGGAAGTGTCTTCTGTCTGGAATCAATACTCGGCCTGGCGACTTTTTTAGCCGGCAACTGTTCCTGTGCAGGTTGTTCCGCTTGCTGGTCACACGGCAAGAGGATGTGTGGCTCCAACCATGACCGAAGTTTTTTCACGGTCAGATAGAGCGGCTCTTTTGTGTGCTGAACCGTCAGCTCGTAGTATGGCGCGAGAATCGGGTGCGGGTACCACTTCAGTGACTTTCCTCGCGATGTGGTCTTCGGTGTGTGATCGCGCTGCAACAGGAAACACTCTGCCGTCGCAGCGTCGAGCAGCCCTTTCACTTCCAGATCGCCCTCGTAATCGCTGCGTGCCAGCGAGATTCCATTGGCTCCCGGATAAGACATTTGCCGATCGCGAATGAGTTGAGAATGCAGTCGTTTCCCAAGCTCGTCCAGGAACTGCTGGAGCGTGTTCCCATCCGGACTGGACTTAATGTTGTCTCGCCAGCTTCGGCTGGCGTCGCGGATTCCTTCCGTCTGTCGATTTGATGGGAACGCTTCAAAATTCATGTCTTCGTCTGCTTCCGTTTCCATCGCACGATAACGAGCATCGGATTCCCAGATTTCCCGGCAGATCGAAACGAACACCAGGATGTTCTCTCCGGAAAGAAGGACGATGTCGGCGTCGCCGAAATACAGCAGGCGTTGCGAGTTTTTCGCAGCAATCTGGAAGGAGGCGAGTGGCAGTCGTTCCTTCTTCCACCATTGCTTCGATTTTGATTCCCACGGCGGCCCGTCAGGGGCACCTCAGTCGGACGGCGCGACGACCTCGTTTCGAGCCAGATGCTGTCTGACCCACGCTTCTCCGAGCCTTGCCGAGACCACGTCGCGTTGGGCGAGATTCGTCAGAAACTCAGAAATGTCCGCCGACCAGGACTTCTCCAGTTTCAACGCCCGCACTGGACGCTTCGGAGCACTGAGTTCGCCTCGACCAGCGACTGAGGGACTCTTGCCGAAGACGTATTGCAACGGTGCCGACGCGTTGACGATGTGCTCAGATTTTGGAAACCGGCTGCAAGAGATTCGCCGTCGAAACGCGTCCTCTGAAAAACGGTAGAACAAGTTGCTACGACCGCCCCGGCCAGACTCCTTGCGCTGCAGGATGCGATCGAGATCGACGGTTGCGTAATCACGAGAAGCATCGCTGAGGCTGAGCTGCGTGTTGGGGCGAGTTCCGATTCGATACGAGACCGCTCGTTCACGACCGCCGATCAGTTCGTCGATCACTCTGACGAAGCCGAGGATTCGTTCATCGTCACCGGGATAGGGAGCCTTTCGTTCGAGTGTCTCAAACTGGTCGAGCGTGATGATGATGTTGGTGTCATCCTCAATGACTCCGGCGGATCGCAGAGCCGTCGCCGCTGCAGAAAGCGGTTCACCCAGAATGCTTCGAGTCGCCTCGATTTCGTCGGGCAACTTGTTGCGAGGATTCGTGATCAGCCGCTTGTACGCCGTCACTCTGGAACTGACCGTGCGCTGCAGATCATCAGTGGAGTCATGCCCCGCAAGGAAACTGCAGGCGGCGTCATTGGCCAGAAGTTTGACGGCCCGATTCAGCCGCTTGGCATCCGGTGAAACACCGCATTCATCCAGACGGTCGCGTGCATCGTGCTGACTCAATTCGGAGATCAGTGTGGCCAGCGAGTCGAAAAGATCTCGAAGTACCCAGCAGTTCACAAAGTCGGAGAAGCACTGGCAGGCAAGTCGATTGTTCTCGGCAGGGTCATTGCTGAGCTTGATGCCACGCAGCTTGAACGCGTTGCTCTTCGACAGGTTGATCCCCGCGCCAACGAAGCGGCGTTGATCCACTGGGAGTGGATCGCTCTTGAGAAGTTCTCCTGGTTGAGCGGCTTCAGATTGCTGCCAGAACTGAAGCCGGACGCGCGTATCGAGCAACGAGAGCAGCATCGACTTTCCGGTGCCCTGCATCCCTTTCAGGTTCTTCTCATGATTTAGTGGCTGGTATCGGGGTTGAGTTTTAGCTTTCCGCAGAAGAAGAGGATTCGTGTTCTGTAGTTGTCGAAGTTTCGAAACCCGCGGGCTGCAGATTTGATGGACTGGATG
>JBLFXD010000403.1:0-6679 GCA_047611045.1 Planctomycetaceae bacterium
TGACGGATGTCAACGGCGACGGACATCTCGACATCACGACGGGGTGGGAAGAAGGCGGCGTGATTCGGGTTTACCTGAATCCGGGGCCGGAGAAGGCCTCGGCAGCATGGCCCGCCGTGACCGTTGGCTCGGTGAAGTCGCCTGAAGATGCGGTGTTCGCAGACCTCGATGGCGACGGAGCGACCGACGTTGTCAGCTCGTGCGAAGGCAAGACTCGGACGATGTTTTTTCATTGGGCTCCGAAGTCGGCGGATCAGTATCTTGATCCTGATTCCTGGAAGACAGAATCGGTGCCGTGCACCGAGAAGCAGCAGTCGTGGATGTTCGCTTTGCCGATGGATATCGACGGTCGAAATGGCATCGACCTGATCGTCAGTTCGAAAGGTGACAACGCTTCGATCGGGTGGCTGGAGTCGCCGGCCGATCCTCGCGATGTCGCCGCGTGGAAATATCATCGGCTGCGGGATGCTGGCTGGGTGATGTCGCTCATTCCGTTCGACATGGACAACGATGGCGATCTGGACGTCGTGGCGTCTGATCGAAAAGGATCAAAACGTGGAGTTCTGTGGCTGGAGAATCCCGGTGCAAAAGCAACGACCGAAGGAACCGCCTGGAAAGACCACTCGATCGGCGGCACCGGTCGTGAGAACATGTTTCTTGACGTGATCAGTCACCGAGGCAAGTCGGCTGCGGTTTTCTCTGCGGTCAAGCCAGCAGGACTGATCCGTCTTCAAAGTTCCAGTTATCGGCAGCCAGCGGCGGTCGATGCGGGCCCGGGCTGGGTCAGCTTCACGATTGAAATCCCGGGCGCGAAACTCGGTACCGGAAAATCGATTCGTAGTGCCGACATCAATCTCGATGGCAATGAGGATTTGGTTTACTCGTGCGAACAGGCCAACGGCGCGAAGCAGGGCGTCGTCTGGCTGGACATGACTGCGAACGGCCTGAAGATTCGACCGATCAGCGGTCCGGAAGGTGTGAAGTTCGACCTGATCCAACTGGTCGATCTCGACGCGGACGGCGACCTTGACGTCATCACATGTGAAGAGCGAGCGAACCTCGGCGTGTTCTGGTATGAAAACCCGACGCGATGAGTAAACGCGTCGAAAACAAACACTGGCAAAGCCAGTGGCACACTACTCTGACAGGCACTTAACCAGGCAGCATGCGACCGCCGGTTTTCATGAAGTGTTCAGCCAGCTCCAGAACCGGACCTTCGATCCCGTTGTCTGACATGTTTTTTACGGCCGCTTCGACGTCGTACTCGACACGGCGGAATGAAACTTCGCCGTCTTCGATGACGCAGTAGGCGGCGCGCGGGTCTCCATCACGCGGCTGTCCCACGCTACCCGGATTGATGACTTTTGTGCCGTCGATGTCGAGGCAGAACTGAGTGTGCGAATGGCCGACCACAACATAGTCGGCTTCGATTCCTCGCAGCCGAGCTTTCCATCCGTCGGAGTCGTCCTTCAGGTACTCGTCGAACGGATCCCGCGGGGTGGCGTGAACCAGGTAGAAGATCTTTCCGTCGAGTTCCACTCGCCGCGTAACGGGCAGCCGACCGAGAAACTTCAGATGAGAATCGTTCAACTTTTCCCAATGGACAGGCCGAGCCATACCCGCCAAGCGTGAAAGTCCGGTCTTCTTCTTAACCGGTATTCGCTGCGCGACGGCGGGGTCGTGGTTTCCTCGGATCGCCGCGTGAACGTTCTTGCGGACCCATTCGATGCAGGGAACCGGATCGGTGGCGTAGTCGACGAGGTCGCCGGCAAACAAACATGCGTCGAAGGATTCATCGATCGCCTGAAGCGCCTGCCAGTTTGAATGGATGTCTGCGAGCAGAAGGATTTTCATTGCCAGCAATATTCTTCTGTCGAAACATCCTCGCGATGTACCGACGGGAGTTTGTGCGACGATAAATCTGCGGCTCAACGCCGGCAGAACCCGAGCGAATTTCCATGCTATCGACATCGTGAACGGGACGCGAATCCGTTGCCACCGGATTCATTCAGGCGTCTGGCAGATTTCACACAAACGTTCTGATCGTTCCGATTCTCACGTTCCCCGGCGGTCAAAACGTCTATCCGCTATGGCTGACGGCGGCGTGTTCGAGGTGGCGATAGCGAAGGTCCGCGACTGGTGCCAGGCAATGTTCAGGCCCGATAGGAGACGCAGCAACCGACGAGAATGTTACGCCTGGGATCCGCCGAGATGAGCAATGCAGCGAGCCATGAAGCAGATTCGGCAGACCCGGGTCAGAGATCGCTTTGGATTCTCGACCCGGCACGAGACCTGCTTCTGTTCGTGGCGACGCCGTTGTTGATACTGCCGCTGGCGTGGGCAATTCGAGCTTCGGCCTCAGATCAATTCTTCGCTCTGATCGTCGCGGCTTTTGGGCAAGTGGGGCACAACCTGCCGGGCTTCATTCGAGCTTACGGCGACCGGGATCTGTTTCGGCGCTTCCGTTTTCGCTTCATCGTCGCTCCGGCGTTGTTGGGAGCTGCGTGCCTGTTCGCTGCCTTTTACAACATTCATGCGCTCATCCTGGCCAGTGTCGCGTGGGCGATCTGGCACGCGCTGATGCAGACTTACGGTTTCATCCGAATCTACGCGGCGAAGGCGGGAGAGAATTCGGCATTTGATCGTCGACTCGATTTCAGCGTCTGTCTGCTGGGGTTTACCGGGGCAATCCTGCTGAACGAAAACCCGCTGATGCTGATGCTCAGCCGCTGGTATCACTGCGGCGGATTCCTGATTCCGGCCAGCTGGATCGACAGTCTGCAAGGCTTGTGGTGGGGACTGCTGGCCATCGCGACGGGCTTGTGGATTGTTCGACTGGGCTTTGGCTGCTTCCGAGGTGCGCCGCCGAGTCCCGTCAAACTTCTCGTCACGGTTTCAAGCATCGGTTTCTACTGGTTCGCTTACGCGATCGCCGGAAACATCCTTGTCGGCGCGGCGATGTTTGAAGTTTTCCACGATGTGCAATACCTGGCGATTGTGTGGTTGTTTAATCGCCGTCGAGTTGAGCAGTCCGACAATGCCGGAGCGTTCTTTAAGTTCGTCTTCGGGCGCAGCGGAGCGCTGATCGGAGTTTACGTCGGCCTCTGCTTTGCCTTTGGCAGTTTCCGCTTTCTCGAACACGGGCTTGCCGATGGGCCGGCCAGGAATGTCGTACTGGCGTTTCTCGCGACTTCGGGATTGCTCCACTACTACTACGACGGTTTCATCTGGAAGATTCGTGATTCCGATACAAGTCAGGGACTTGGCTTGAGCAACGCACGAGGGTCGTTGCTGGATGTCCCGGCTCTGCTGCACGCTGGCAAGTGGGCTGTCGGTCTGACGCCAGTTCTCATCCTGACGCTGATGGAAATCAACTCGCCACCGAACGCCGCTCAGCGAAGCGTGAACCTGAGTCTGTCGCTGCCGAACAGCCACGCTGCTCAGGTAGAAGCTGGCGAGAAGCTGGCCGTTTACGACCGACTGTCAGAGTCCGCCACGAAGTTCCAACGTGCTCTTGAACTTCGGCCGGACGATCATCCGACGCGAGTGCGACTTGCGAAAGTCCTTCACCAGCGAGGCCGCATCAACAATGCGTTGCAGGAATGCGCGATCGTCATGCAGACTCAACCCGACAATATCGAGTCGCGGCTACTGGCGAGTCGGCTGTTGGCTGAATCGGGCAATCCGGCCGCCGCCGAGACGCAACTCCGCGAAGTGCTTTCACGCGAGCCGGACCTCGTCGACGCGCGGACGAATCTCGGCATCGTCCTGGCAACGGTTGGTCGCTTTGATGAATCGATTACGGAGTTCAGTCGGTCGTTGAAACTTCGCAGCGACCCGGACACGCACTTCAACCTGGCAAACGTGCTTGCTCAGCAGGGAAGCCGCGACGAGGCTCGCCGGCATTATCAGCACGCGCTTGAGTTACGACCGGATTTCGCCGCGGCCGATGAGGCGCTCTCTCGACTTCGTCACGACAGCCAGCCTCCCGACACGCTCTAACGCAAGTTCGCATTACTTTCGATCAGGAGCGTGCCTTGCTACAAGATCCGTTCGGTGGCGACTGATTAGTCGCCGTCCGATGCACCGCCGAACGGAGAGTTTTCTCATGAGATATCTTTGCGGAATTTCGCTGCTGGCAATCGCTTTGGGACAAACGCTCTTCGCAGCGGACGCGCTTCCGGTTTCCAGTGATGCTCGACTGAAATTCGAAGGCAAGGTTGCGTTTGTCGAAGGACCTTCCTGGCACCCGACGGGAAACGTCTACTTCAGCGACATCCCCAACGAACGGATCATGCGTCGGGACCGGAATGGCGAAATTCACGTCTTCCGCACGTCGTCCGGTTTCACAAACGGAACCTGCTTTGACCTTCACGGCCGGTTGATCTGCTGCGAAGGCGGTGGTGCTCCAAGCAAACGCCGAGTCACTCGGCTGGAACTCGATGGGACGATCACCGTTCTGGCTGACAGTTTTGAAGGCAAGCGAATCAACTCGCCCAACGACTGCACGATTGATCGCAAAGGCCGCGTCTACTTTACCGACCCTCGATACCGCAGCCGCGCCGGGCTGGAGCAGGTCGATGCGGAAGGACGTGAAGTCGAAGGCGTTTACCGCATCGACGACGTTGGCAAAGTGTCGAGAATTCTTGCCCACGAAGTACAACGGCCGAATGGGATCGCGATTTCGCCGGACCAGAAGTTTCTCTACGTCGCCGATAACAAGAACGACAAACCGACTGACAACCACAAGCTATGGCGTTTCGATCTGAAGTCCGACGGCAGCGTCGACAAAGCCAGTCAGAAGCTGTTATTCGACTGGGGCAGCGACCGCGGTCCCGACGGTATGGCGATTGATTCTCTGGGGCGGCTGTACGTGACGGCCGGATTCAACAATCCTGAACCGCCGGCCCAGACGGCGAATAAATTCAAAGCCGGGGTCTACGTCATCACCTCAGACGGGAAGCTCGTTCAGTTCATCCCGGTTCCGACTGACATGATCACGAATTGTGCCTTCGGTGACGACGATCTCCAGACGCTGTACATCACCGCCGGCCACAAGCTGTGGAGCATTCGCACGGGAGTTGTCGGACACGTCGAGTGGTTACGGAAGAAGTAGCACCCCTTCAGACGAAGGATCACAAGCCACAGAGAGCACAGAGGCCACGGAGAAATTTACGAGGCTGCTACCTGACACTTAGTTTGACTGCCGTGGAAAGGCTCTTTGAACTCGGTGTCCTCTGTGGCAAATTCTTCCGTTGAAGAACGTGAAGCAAGGAACGAGTTTGGGCAAAATGGTCGAGAGTCATTGACTATCGTCGGCTGTCGGCTTGCGAAGCAGAATTGGCTTGCACCAGTTGGCGTAGTCGAGCACGCTGCCTCGGTCGGCAAACTCAACGACAAGTGACAGCTTTTTCGCATTTGTCAGATCGACCGGCGGAATTACAACGGAATCTGACGTGCCGGTGATCAGATCGCTCCGCCACGCGACGGTGCCATCAACGACAACCTGAAAATAAACGCTGCCAGCTCCCTGGGCTGCGTCGTCGACCCCGACAGTCGCTCGGAATTGTTTGTACTCGCCGTCGAGTTGCCAGGTTTGAGTTGTTCCGCTGGCGACTCCGAAACCTGACGAAACAAGTCGGCCGCGCAGACTGAGAAACCCACCAATGACATTGTGGTTGGCCTGTGGCTGGCGACTCATTGTCAGGTACGAGACGACTTTCGTTTCTGCTGGATTCAACGTTGTCAGGTCAACTCGTTTTGCATCGTAAAAGTGAATGGCGCGGAGCGTGGTTGCGGGGATGCTGAATTCAAAACCGCCGATCGATTCAGCAATGAGCAGGTCACCGTCTGAGATAATCGACCGTAAGCGGAGCGTCGAGCCGTCGCTGAGTGCCAGGACTGAGAATGCCACGGGTGTTTCCGGCAGACTGACAAGGTCCGGGTTAAAGACCAGCGATCGAGTCTGGCTGACGCTCGTGCGAACCTCGCCGATGCTTGTGTCGAGTGTGAAATGTTCGTCCTGAAGACTGATGAATTCTCCTTCGATTCGGTCTCCGTTGCTCAGCGTGATCAAGTCAACTTCTTCCGCGTGATTCAGAAGTCGACCGAAGCTTCGTCCCTGTTCCGAAGACGACGAAGGAACCGACATGAGGAACACTCGACATAACTCCAGGGGCAGCGTGACAGGGGGCAGCAGCGAGAAAGAGTGCCACTTCGCCATGATGCTTTCATCATCGATGACAAGCGGCGTCATGCGCAGTCGATCGCCGGTCGAGAGAAAGAGCCACGGAGTTTTCGAAATTTGTGGAACGCTGACGCCGTCAAAGTCTGTTGCGGAAACAGCGAGTACGTTTTTGAGGTCAATCGTCTGTGTTGTGCCGGACTCGCTGCGCAGTTCGATCTGCGAATCTGTGAGTCTGGTGAATCGACCTGTCACCGGTTCAGCGGAGATTGTCTCAACGCGAACCTTCACTTGTGCAACGGCTGAAGCGTGGCTGAGTCCGGCAAGAGCGAAGCTGGCCAGCAGAATTGCCACGATGCGACGTTGCTTTCGCCAGATTTTGTCATTCCCGCGAAGGCGGGAAACCAGAGGATTCACGAGTTGGCGACCTTCAAAAACGGGGTACCCGGCCCCGCCTTCGCGGGCCCAGGACTCTGCGCGGGCATGACGGAGCCA
>JBLFXD010000404.1:0-6657 GCA_047611045.1 Planctomycetaceae bacterium
AAGTTACGTTGATCTCTCGCGAGTGGCGATCTGGGGTTGGAGCGGCGGCGGTTCCAACACACTCAATGCCATGTTCCGTAAGCCTAATCTGTATCACGTGGGGATTGCGGTTGTGCCCAAGCCACAGCCGCATCTCTACAACGCGTGGTTCCAGGAAATCTACATGCGGACGCGTGAAGTGAATCCGGACGGCTACAAACGATCCGCTGCGATCAACTTTGCGGAGGGCCTGCAGGGTAAGCTGATGATGATCACCGGGTCGGGGGAAACCAACACTCATATTCAGATTATCGAAGGTCTGGTCGATCGATTGATCGAGCTCGGCAAGCCGTTTGACTACATGGTCTACCCCAACCGCGATCATGGCCTCCGTGAGGGAAGTGGGACGGTTGTCCATGTCCGAATGCGCATCATCAGATACCTGCTCGAAAACCTTCCACGAGGACCACGTTGACAGCGGAAGCAAGTTTGATGTTCCCGACGGACGCTGGCTGAGAGCAACAGAAGTCGATGGCAGGCGATCGAGGTTTGCGGAAATCAATAGGCCACCGAACGCTCCGGTCTTCAGTTCTATCAGGTCTACTCGCAGCGCAGGTAAATGAGTCAAGCACCATTCGATCAATTGAGAATGAAGAATGAATTCCATGCAAGTGAGACTAGCACTCGTATCAATCATCCTCTTCGCGGTGACGGCGAGTGGACAGACGGCTGAGACTCTTCCGCCGCTGGTCGACGGCAACGCTCCTGGGAACTTTGAGCAGATGTGGGCCGGCTTCGATCCGCGCGAAGAACCACTCGAGACCGAAGTGCTCAAGGAGTGGGAAGAAGAGAACGTCGTTCTGCGAATCGTGCGGTTTCGGATCGGCATCTTCAAAGGGGCGAACGCAACGCTCGCGGCGGTTTATGGGTTTCCGAAAGACGTCATTGCAAGTGGTGCGAAACTGCCGGGGCTGGTGCAAATCCACGGTGGCGGACAGTACGCTGATTACAAAGCCTGTCTGGCCAATGCGAAACGCGGTTATGCCACGGTGTCGATTGCGTGGGCAGGGCGGATCAGCGCTCCCGGGTATCGCGTCTCGCCGGCCGAGGTGAAGCTCTTCTGGGATGGGAAGACGGACGATCCCAACTACCGAGTAACGACGGACTGGGGAGCCGTTGACGGCTATCACGCTCCCGGTCGAAATGCGGGGAATCAGTTTCCCAGCGCGAAGCCGGCGGCATGGACACTTGATAAAGTCGAGTCGCCGCGCAACAGTGGATGGTTTCTGTGTGCTGTGGCCGCTCGACGAGCACTGACTTTTCTTGAGCAGCAGCCGGAAGTCGATCCGGACAGACTCGGAGTTTACGGGCACTCGATGGGCGGTAAGCTGACGGTGATGACCTCAGTCGACCACCGCGTGAAGGCAGCGGCACCGTCCTGTGGCGGCATCAGCGATCGCTATAACAAGAGCCCCTTGTTTCTCGCCACGATCGGCGACGACGTCAGCCTCAAACAGGTCAGCTGCCCAATCATCGTTCTGAGCCCCGCCAACGATTTTCACGGACGTATCGGTGACTTGCCGAATTCGATCAATGAGATTCGCAGCAAAGACTGGCGTGTCACGTGCTCGCCGCACCACAACCACCAGGACACGGCCGAGTACGAAGTCGCTACGCTGCTGTGGTTCGACCAGCATCTGAAGGGCTCATTCGAAATCCCACAAACACCGGACACGGACCTGAATCTGAGTACGTCCGCCGGCGGCCCGGTTTTCACCGTCAAGCCTGACGCTACGAAGCCAGTGATCTCGGTCGATGTTTTCTACACGCTGCACGGGCCTGACGCCGACAAACAACCGGAAGATATCAGAGCCGCGCAGCACCGCTTCTGGCACCACGCCGCCGCGACACACGAGGACGGCGTCTGGACCACGTCTCTGCCGCTCAGCAGAACAGACAAACCGCTGTGGGTGTATGCGAATGTCCGCTACGAACTCGATGCCCCGGTATCCGGCGTTGGTTATTACTACGGAAACTACACGGCCAACTCGTTCAACCTGTCGTCGCTGCTGACAGTTGCTTCGGCGAAACAACTTGCCAGTGCCGGATCGCGAGCAACTCTGAAATCGTCATCGATGATCGAAGACTTCACCGGCAATTGGGAGAAGGAGTGGTTCTCGTATCGCCCCGCCGAGTGGGCTCGAACGACGCACAAACTGAACGCCGACATCTGGAAGGCTCCGCCAGGCGCGAAGCTGGTTCTGGAGGTGCAGGCTGCTGAGCGAAACAAACTGGTCGTACTGCTCGACGAGTTCGCGGCGGAAGTTCAACTCGACGGAGGTCGATCTGAGCAGAAGATTACGCTCGCGCCATACGACTTCAAAAACTACAGCGGCAAACCTCTTGCTGACTGGAATGCTGTTCGACGACTGAAACTCAGCCACGCAGAGCACCTGCGGCCAGGACGGGGCTCGACAGGCGAACCACGACTCGCAGGTGCCAACTGGAAAGGAACGCCGCCGCAGTTCCGCAGTCTGCAATGGAGCGAGGATCGACAATAACAGGCACGCCACAATTCAGCATCAGCTGGGACTGGACCATGAATCGCTGATGTATCGCTAAGCGGCTCGCGATTTTCGTCTGACAGATGTCGCCGGTCGCGTGGTCGAGGAGATCCTGTCGTGAAGTTTTGCCGTGCGTGGTTGTTTTCGTCAGTTGTGATCGAATAAAGGATTGGACATGCACCACAAGACCCACTCAGTAAATCGACGAGGATTTCTAACCGTGGCCGGAGGCGTGGCCGCAGGGTCCATCCTTGGCATGCAGCCCGTTTCTGCCGCGTCTGAACAACCCAAATCTCTGGCTGGCGTCATTGGGATCACGACCGGCGGATTGGACTATCAGCGTCTGAATGGAATCCTCAACGTTTTCACGTTACCGGAATTCGTTCGCGATGAACTGGAAATGCAGCTCATCGATCTCAACACCCGCTGGATGGAATCGTTTGATCAAACCTATGCCCGGCGAGTCAGAAAAACGGCCGAGGAAAAAGGATGCTATTTCACCAACCTGAAGGTGAATCATAAATTCGGCGACCTCTACAGCAAAGACGCGAACCAGCGAAGCGATGACGAAGGCACAGGACCTGATCATTTGCGCGAAAACTCTGGGCAGTCGCTGGGTCCGATTCCCGGTGCCGAAGTTCGCAGCCGGTGACGACAACTCAAAGCTGAACGCTCATCGCGCGCTGGCCGCGTTCGCGAAGCCGCACGGAATTCAATTGCTCGTCGAAAACGGCACAACGACCGATCCCGATTCTGTCGCGCGGGCTGTGAAAGCGATTGGTGACAACGTCGCAGCCGGGCCGGACACGGGAAACTGGAGCGACGATGCTCGCTACGAGGGTCTGTCAAAGTCGTTTCCCGGTGCCGCCACGTGCGACTTCAAAGTGTACGACCTTGATGAAAATCGACACCACGCCAAGTACGACATCAAACGCTGTTTCGACATCGCGTGGCAAACCGGCTTCCGCGGCCCCTGGGCCATCGAACACTGGAATGAGGACACCAGGGCATTTGCTCGCGAGACGAAGTTTTTGCGCGATCAACTGAAACAATGGATGGTTGCACAATGAGCCACACATTCATGTGTGAATGCTGAGCGTGCCGATCAACCAACTCGAACGCGGTTCGCACTTGGTCGATGGCCTTGCCCGTACGTGCTGACGCGTTTGAGGCACAATCAAAATGTTACGGAGCGAGTTCCGGGAAGAGTGAGCGGTGCAAGCGGGGCCGGTGTTATTGGCGGTTTTGGCTGGCGAGGTCGAGGGTCTGGCGGCGTCTGGTTCGACGCGAGCGCCGGGCGGCGGATTTGGTTAATCATCAACGGGATTGATCTGAGCACGGCACAGCGACGACAGTGTCCTTCCGGTGAGCGTGCATGAAGGGTTTTGGTGGGATTGCTAGCGTGGTTGTTTTCCAAATTTGGGAGGACCACCATGGTTGGACGAAGGCCGATGTCGCAGCAGTCTCAACAAGAATAGATTACTTGGAAATCGGGATGTGTGGATTACGGGGCGTCACGGTGTTGATAGAGGTGGTTGCCGTTTTCGTCGTGGAAGACGAAGGACAGGATTGAGGGGGCGGATTTTGAAGCGGGGGATGATTCGATCATCAGGAAGCCGCCGGAGCGTTCTTTCTGGGTGTAGAGTTGTTTGATCAGGCCGTCGGGGTCGGTTGATTGGGGGTCGCCGGGGGATCGGCCGAGGCGGGAGTTGGGGTCGACGAGGGCTCCGCACGAAAACTCTTCGATGCCTGACGGATGCAAAGCGTGGTATTGCCAGTGGCGGTCGCCGCAGACCAGGTAGAAGTTCTGTTTGGCGATGCCGGTTTCGTTGAGCCATGCGAAGAATTCGTCACGCTCGTGGCGGAAGCCGTTGAAGTTGGTGTGGTTGTCGAACTTCCGTTTATCGTCCGGGCCAACCATCGGCGTTGGTGAGATCATCAGTTTGAACGTGGCGTCGCTCTCGGCGAGCGTTTTCTTCAGCCACGCTTTCTGCTCGACTCCCCAGATCGATTTGTTCGGTCCGTCTTCCATCGCGTTGTCACTGCGGTAGCGGCGGTTTTCGGTGAACCAGATCTGCAGGTCTTTATTGACTCGATGAGTTCGGTAGGTCTTCGTCTTTGTTCCCGCGTTAGCCGGTCCGTACGGAAGCTGTTCGAGCATGATGCGGAGGCCGGTTTCGGGAGACGGCAGGTAATCGCCCGAGTTGTCTCCGTCGTCGATGCGGTAATCGTGGTCGTCGATCATCCAGTACGTCGGCACTTTGGCGAAGAGGTTGCGGTATCGAGGCTGCACGAACTGTTCGTGCCACTTCTGTCGCAACTCGGGGACATGCTGGGCTCGATGTTCGTCGCCCGGCGGCGTGTCGTAATAAACATTGTCGCCCGTGCCGACGAAGAAGTTCGGCCTCAGTCGCAGAATCGAAGCGAGACTGGGATACCCGAGATGTTTGTCCGGTCCCGAGTGCGGAGCGGGCAGCGCGGTGTTGTTGTTGACGAGATGTTTCTTCAGGTCAATCCGCTCGTCGCCGTGGAACTTCGCGTAATTCATTCCCGTCACGACGACGAAGCGAACGGCTCCCGCGCGGTCCTTTCCGGGATGGGTTCGGAACATGGCCGTGGGGCCATTGCCCATTTCTCTTGGATTCGAGCCAATCTGAGTGGTGATTCGATAATCCTGCTGCGGATTCAGGTTCGTGAATGATGCGCGAGCAATAAAATCCCGGTCGACAGAAGCTGGGAGTATCACCGTTGTGACTTTGTGATCCGCACGCGTCCCCACAACTGAATCTGAGGCAAGTGCGATTTCGTCGGACTGGCGTCGAATCGGTTCAATTCGAAACATGACAACACCTTTCGCTCCGGGAAGGTCGGCCGTTTTGTGGCCGTCGCGAGCGACGTACGAATTCGGCACCAAGTGGTCCGTCTTTGTCAGCCGCACCTGAGCCAGCACGCTGGTTGAAGTCAGCTCGCCCAGCATGATGCCCTGGGCGGCGTGGATGCTCGGCGGTTCGAAACCGGATCGCACTTTGCCGTCGTGGCCGATCAACGGCTGAGGGTTCTCGACCTTGCCAAGCGGTCGACAGCCGGGGCCGATGTCTTTCGTGCCGAGGTCGTCTTCCTGCACAGCGGCGAAGGCTCGAAGTTTGGCGACAACTTCCGGGTGAGCTTTCGCGACGTTGTTCGCTTCGGAGATGTCGTCTTTGAGGTTGTAGAGTTCGCCGTTGGCCAGATGCAGTTTCCAGTCTCCGCTGCGGACGCATTGCAGGTTGAAGCCGCGGAAATAGTAAAACGCTTCGTACCGAGAATCTGCGTCTTTACTACCGGCAAGGATCGGCCAGATGTCGTGTCCGTCAAGTTTTCGGTCGGTCGGAGATTTTCCACCGGCAAGATTCGTCAGCGTCGGCAGGATGTCCATCGTGCTGACGATTTCGTCGGACGCGGTGCCGGCGGGAATCTTTGTCGGCCACCAGGCGATCGTGGGAACTCGCATGCCGCCTTCGAAGGTCGAGCCTTTGCCGCCTCGCAGCGGCAGATTGATCGCCCCGTGACGATTCTGACCTCCGTTATCCGACGTGAAGATGACCATCGTGTTTTCTGCAAGGCCGAGTTGACGCACGGTGTCGAGCACCTGCCCAACGCTCCAATCAACTTCTTCCACCCAGTCGCCGAAGAGGCCGTGCTTCGACTTGCCATGAAACCTCTTGCCTGGGTAGAGCGGAAAGTGAACGGCCGAATGTGGCAGGTACAGAAAGAACGGCTCGTCGCGGTGATCCCAGATGAAGCTGACGGCTTCGTTGGTGTACCGCTCGACGATGGCCTGCTGGTCGTCAGGAAGGACTCGCTGCAGGACCGTTTCGTTTCTGAGCAGCGGCAGCGGCGGTTGCTTTCGTCTGACGTTGCGAGGATTCGGCAACGGGACTCCGAGATTGCTCTTCACACCGTCAGCGGCAGGGCCCATGTCGTTGGAGTAGGGGATCCCGTAGTAGTAGTCGAAGCCGTGCTTCCTCGGTAGAAATTCCGGCTGATCACCCAGGTGCCATTTCCCGACGACGCCTGTCGAGTAGCCTTGCTTTTTAAGAAGCTCGGCGACGGTCACTTCGTCCTGGTGGAGTCC
>JBLFXD010000405.1:0-6654 GCA_047611045.1 Planctomycetaceae bacterium
ACGCCCGCCTGGTGTGCATGTTCCAATGCATCGGCAATTGTCACGCACAGTTCTGCGGCTTCACGAGCTGTCGGACGATTTGCGCTGAGCCAGTCAGATAGAGTGATTCCGTCGACAAAGTCGCTGACGATGTAGAGGAAATCATCGATACAGCCAACTTCATGAACACTGACGATGTTGGCATGTTTCAGCTGGGCCGCCGCTTGCGCCTCGCGAATAAACTGATTCGCTTCACCAGCCGCCATGATCCCGCTTCTCGGGGTTTTGACTGCGACAATACGATCCAGTTCGGTATCCCGGGCTCGCCATACAACACCGAAACTGCCCTGGCCCACCACTTCAAGCAGGCGAAAATGACCGATAGTTCTAGCAGGAGCGGGCTTGTAGGTCTTAGTCTCGTCGCTGATCAGACTGAAATCTTCTCCGCAAGATGAACAGTGCACACCAGACCCGCTGCCTGGATCAGCACTTTCTGTGGTCGAGTTGCAGTTTGGACATCGTACTTGCATAGCTGTTGGTTTTGCTCATGAGGATCATGATGCGTGCAACACAAGGCGAATGCTGCGTCTCTTGTCGTGTTAATCTACTCCCGCTGGAAGTCAGAACACAGCATATCGGGGAGAACGATCGCTGGGTGACGTCAAGACAGGGCACAGCATTATGTAAATGACTGTGTTGTCGGAATCATGACGAGTTCAGGGACGCGGGCTCTGGGCGGCAGGCTGACGACCATCAATGCGGCCGCTGCAAGGTCTTCCGGCTGAAGAATTCTTGCCCGATGTTCGGCAGAAACCGGCACCGGTCGCTCGTCCAGAATCGGAGTTTCAACTTCGCCAGGGTAGATCGATGTGAGCCGGATTCCGTTGGCGTTTTCTTCTTCGCCGACCGTCAGGCTGAGTGCTGACATCGCGAACTTGGAAGCGTTGTAGGCCACTCCGCCGAGCAAACCCGCTCGGATTCCGGCGACGGAGCTGATGTTGACGATGACGCCGTCCTGCTTCTCTCGCATCTGTGGAAGAACTTCGCGAATGCAGTTGTAGGCACCTGTCGCGTTGATCTGGATCAGCTTGTCCCAGTCAGCCGGGTCAAGCTCGGACATTGATCGCTTGGCGATGTTGATCCCGGCACTGTTGATCAGAATGTCGATCGAGCCGAGGTTTTTTCGAGCCCATTCGAACAACCCCGCCACGTCGTCGCGGTCCGCCACGTCGCAAGTGTGGATGAGGATTTCGTGATCGCAACTGGCGACGACTTCCTGCAGCCGCGACTCGCGCCGTCCGGAGATCGCCACTCGGCAACCGTTAGCCGCGAGAGTTCTGGCGATTTCCGCTCCGATGCCACTTCCACCGCCAGTAATTAACGCGGTCTTGCCTTCGAGAGTGCTCACTTGATTCTTCTCCGGGGTGTTCGTCTGGATGAGTCGTTATGAATAGAAGCCCGGCTTTCGGGGAAAGCCGGGCTTCTCACGTTGTCAGTTGGCAAGTACTTAGTGCTGGAAGAGGAACTCCTTTGAATTCAAGATCGCCCAGCCGACGTCTTCGAGCGCGAGCAACCGGTCGGTGCTGCCAGCGATGTGTTTTCGAGCGGCGTTCAATTCGGCCTCAACCGGGTTCCGAGCCAAAGCGGCCAGATAGAGAGTCGTGATGATCTCGTCGTCTTTCTTTTCGGCCTTAGCCATCTGATGAATCCGACCATTGTCCGCTCGCAGCTTGTTGTGAACGGTCGGGCCGTTGATCATCTGCAGAGCCTGCGAAAGGTTCGACTCGCTGGACCGTTCGCACTGGCATGCCATTTCACGCTGCGGCTGTCCGAAGACCTTCAGGAAGTAGTGGTCGGTCGGAGGGTCAGGAAGTGCGACGGCTCGCGTTCCGGCGGGCAGTCCTTTGAAGCTTTCGGAAACGTTGGTTACCTGGCAGATGGCATCGAGAAGTTGCTCGGCCGAAAGCAAACGCGGCGTTGCGTGCGAGGCGTAAATCTCGTCGTCCGCGTTGAAGTCGTTCTTTTTCGAACTGAGCTGATAAACGCGGCTGTTCATGATCGTGCGAATGGCCCACTTTCGACTGAACCCATTCTTCGCAAACTGTTCGGCAAGCGTGTCGAGCAACTCGGCATTCGACGGAGGATTCGAATCACGGAAGTCGTCGACCGGCTCGACGATTCCTCGCCCCATCAAATGTCCCCAGATTCGATTCACAGCTGACCTGGAAAAGAATGGGTTCTCGGCAGAAACCAGCCAGTCAGCGAATACTCGCCGGCGATCCTGGTCAGCGGGGACATCGACATCACCCTTCAACAGCAGATGAACCTTCATCGTCTGCCCGGTTCGCGGTTGCTTCATTTCTCCAGAACGCGTGACGTGAATGATCTCTTCGTCAGGTTTTGCCCCTTTCTGTCGGCCGATTCGAGTGAAGGCGGCAGCAATTCCGTAGTAGTTATCCTGTGACCATTTTTCGAAGGGATGGTTGTGGCATTTCGCACACTGAATTCGAATTCCCAGGAAGAGCTGAGCGGTCGTTTCGGTGGCGTCGTTGGGGTCACGGCTTGCTCGCCAGTAGCTGGCTGCAGGGTTCTCGAAGACGCTGCCGCTGGCTGTCAGCAGCTCGTGAGCCAGTTTGTCAATTCCCTTGTCGGTGCGAATTCCGTCGTATACCCATCGCTGGAATTTGTGGACTCCGGTCGTTGTCAGCTTCTTACTGTTTGAACGAAGAATGTCGCTCCATTTGAGCGTCCAGAATTCAGCAAAATCATCAGCCTCGAGCAGAGTATCAATCAGTTTTGCTCGGCGATCGCCAACCGCACCTGCCAGAAACGCTTGAGTTTCGTCGATTCGAGGCAGTCGTCCGGTCAGGTCGAGATACGCTCGTCGCAAGAACTCTTCGTCCGTGCAGACGTCTGAAGGCAGAATCTGAAGCTGCTTTAGCTTGTTGAAACTATGCGTATCGACAAAGTTGTTCTCGGGAGGGTTGCTCCACTTGAAGCCTGGGACTTCTTCGAGGAATGTGACATCAGCCGTTGCCATTCCGTCGAGGTACCGACCCAGAATTGCGGTTTCCCCACGCCCTGTTTTTTCGACGAGCCCATTGTTGTTGACGCTCGCGACCGACTCATTCGAAGAGGTGAACACCGTCAAAGCCGTCAGATCGCGGACCGTGCCGTCGCTGAAGTATCCGTTGACTGAAAGTTGCTGACGGTCGGAAGCGTCGCGCAGAACTCGCTTCCGCGGCAGAATTTCAATTCGAGTCAGCGACGGTGTCTCCGGTTTGTCAACCTGCAGACCTTCGCCAATCCAGTTGTGCAGTGCCTGCCAGGCTGGTTCGCCTTTCTTCAGTCGCCGACCGCCACCATGAGCGACTTCCATCAGAGGTTTCTGAAGTAGCAGGCTTTCATTCGGGTTCAGAGAATTTGTGCGTCGGCCGAAGAATTCAGATCGCAGCGTCAGGATGTCGAGTGGCGGATCGAAGGCTCGCAGAGAAAGCCGAAAGCCTCCCTTTCCTGATGGCGAGCCGTGGCACGCTCCCGAGTTGCATCCGGCTTTGCTGAGGGCAGCCAGTGTTTCGTTCTTAAAGCTGACGGGGTGCGGTACGGACGTCCCTTTGACGACGACGTCGATCACGACCGTTTGAGCACCAAGCTGGCAGGCAATCTTCGCGGCTCCGTCGCCGACCGGCCGAGCAATCGAACCTTCCAGCTTCACGATCTTCTCGTCAGACGAGGTCAGCTTTGCAAGATGCGTCACATCACGCACTTCGCCGCCAAACTGTCCTGTGACCACAATCTGCTTCTGCGAGCGGATTCCAGCCAGTTCGAAAGTTGCTGACTCGGTCGTCAGCTTCGACGGCTCATCGGCCGCTGACGCAGAACTGGTTGGAGTGAGAAAGCTCAGGCTCAGCCCGAGCGCAACCAGCTTCAAAATGTTCGTATGACGCATCTGTATGCCTCTCCGAAGAATGCAAAGTCCGAATGGGACAACGCTGAAATAGTCTACTCAACCGTCAGTGCAATGTTGGCGGAAACTGCCGAGACTTTCACTTTGCCGACGGTCGCTTCCGCTTTCACACTGAGATTACTGATCGCTCCTTTGGCCGCATCGGCAGCCGCGACGAGCGTTACTTCTGTTTCATTCTGGTCGGCCGGAATCTTCGCCGCCGCCACAGTGACACCTTTCGGCAGATTCTGGAACGTCAGTACGACTTCGCCCTTCAGTGCCGGATTTCTTTGGACCGTCACTTTCGCTTTCAGTTCGTTGCCGACCGTCAGTTTGTCACCCGCTGGAACAAGGACCAGCGTCATCGGAGCCTGCAGTCGCAACGTAATTCCCGGCACGGTTTGCACGACCGTCGTCTTGTCCTGCTTGATTGTGCCCGTCAAAACTGCGGTGAAGTCACCAAGCGGGGCTTTGTCCGTCGCCGTGAACGTGATGACGGCCTCGTTCTTGCCTTTGGCGATTGGAGTGACCGCAACAGTGACGTTGCCAGGCAGTCCACCCTTGGCGGCTTCGGGAGTGACCGCCAGCGTGACTTCCTCGTCAAAGCCTTTGTCGCGATCGACCAGCACTTTCACCGTTGCCGAGAGGCTCTTTCCGAAGATGACTTCGCCGACTTCCGGGCGAAGCCGAATCTGTGGCTTTGGCGATACGGCAACAACGGCGTGCCCATCGAGATTCTGCGGTCCCCACGGCAATGCGCTGAACTGAGCTTTCTGTGCTCCCTCGGTTGCGGCCACGACTTCGAAGTCTTCGGTGCCATTCCTTCCTCGACCGACGATGCTGACCGGAACGAACGTCCCCGGAACAGTATCCGCTCCGCTGGTCAGAGTCAGAACAACCGACTTCATCCCGGGACCGAGTACGGTCGGGTTGCTGGCAATGCCTGCCGGCAGGTTTGTGGCTGCCACTTGAATGGGACCGTTGTAGCCTCGCCGAACGACGTTCACGGTGACCATTGCTGTCGAGCCTGCTCCGACGTTGACAGTGTCGGCGGCTGCGGTCAGATCAAACGTCGGAGTGATCGGTTGAGCTTCGACTCGGTACGCGAATGCCGCGCCGCCTCGCCGATGAAGTTCTTCGACCGCCAGTGTGTAATCGCCGTCAGCCGGAAATGTGTAATCGAAAAACGCGTCGCCGACTCCAAAGTCTTCCTTCGCGGCGACCTGTCCACCGTCAGCCTTGAGCAGCCGGAGATACGCTGACGTCGGCACTCCCTGTCGCCGAGTCACCGCGTTGAATCGATATTTCTGACCCTTCTTTGCCGTGAACACGAAATGGTCGACATCGCCTGTCGCATCGATTCGCCCGTTGACTGAACTGCCAAGTTCAACGCGAGTCGCTTTGGCAAGCTCGTTGTTGGGTTCGGCTTCGACGGCGACGGGTGCATCTTCGACTCGCAGCATCGCAAAGCCGCTGCTTTTTCCGTTGCCTCGCCGAACAGCCACGTTCACCCAATTAACGCCGGCTTCAGAGGGGGCTCGAACTTCAGCTTCGCCGACGCCGTCCGTATCCGGACCGACGAACGATACCTTTGCGACCGAACCTCTCGTCACGCCCATGGGGTAAGGACTCGACAGGCACGGAAAGTCGCCGACTCGCAGACGGTAAAAATGTCCGGCACCGCCCTGGTAGCGAATGTCGCGAACCTCGATGACATAGTCACCAGCCGCCGCGAAGGTGTGCTGCAGTCGGGCGTCGCCTCGCAGGCCAGGCTCGTCGTCGCTGTAAGTCAGTTCTCGCCCATTTGCATCGAGAATTCTCAGCAGCGGATCCAAAGCTGAACCCAACCGTCGAGCCACGACCTCAATCGACAACTTCTGGCCGGCGGCAACATTGACTCGGTAGTAATTGCGTGAAAGGTTGGCGACGGCACCGTCGACGGCAGTCAGCGGAGCGATCTCCTGGGCCTTGTCGATGACTGTATTGCCTGCGGCCTGAGCGACCGACGGCAGATCGTCCACCATGATCAGCTTCAGAGTTGACGCCCCCGATGGGCCAGCCGTTCGCAATCCGTGGATACCGACCGGAACGTCTGCCGGCAGGTTCAACCGCCAGGTGACCTCGGCGGCGTTCTTGCCATTGTCTTTGACATCCGGAGTCAGCGCTGCCTTGCCCGGAAAACTGGTCCACAGGAGCGTTGTTCCAGTCAGGCCGCTGCCTCGCACCTTAACGTCGGTCTGGCTTCCTGGTGCGACGGCCTGAGGCAATGTCGTTGTCACCGCCGGAGCCGCCAACGTCTGTTGCGACGCAGCGAGAACTCCAGCCAGGGAAAGAGCAGTCAGGCAAAATCTGAGCCTCGAAGCAACCATCGAGAAACTCCAGGGTGGGGCGATCAGGTGGTGGGCGACAAATCGGAATGATTCGTCACGGTAGGAGGGAAGCACAACTCATTCAAATTGGTTGATGAGTCATCATACGCAGGCTGCAAAGCTGCCGTCAAAGCCGAAGAGCCGATGCCGTACTTCGGCGGGCCGCAGAGAGCCGTGGCACAACGACAAATGCCCGATTCCGTTGCACGGGTTCAACACCTGATTAGCGGCTGGCCTTCTGGTTCAAGTATTTTGACTCGATTGCTTGGTATCGATCGAAGTCAAAAACTACGCGTCCCGATTTATCCTCACTTCCGACGTCGGCGGCGTGCACTTCCGCAATGAATCGGACGAACTCGA
>JBLFXD010000406.1:0-6648 GCA_047611045.1 Planctomycetaceae bacterium
CCCACCTCAACTGACCTGCCGCCGAAAGTAACTTCGGAGTGATCTTTCCGAAGAACGCATCGGCATCAACGATCTCTCGATGTGCGTCGTCGACGGAGTCCACATTGCAGACAACCACGTCGCCCGCCGCTTCCCGGATCCGTTCCAACCGCACAGCCTCGACTGCGGGGTGAATGAGCAGTTTCATTGTACGAGCATCCTTTTGGAGCGAGTTGACTGAAAACGTTCTTAGGATCGTCCGGGAAGTAACTGTCAAGTTGTGGGGTAGGATTGCATCCTGCCAAGGCAGCTCTCAAACATGCCCCACGACACTTGTTCTCAGGCCGATTCTAAACGCAATCAGGATACTCGCGTCCTCGCAGCAGCGGGTACGTTGGCAGCGGATCGGAGGGATGTGTCCAGGTCGATCGCGACGACATGTAGTGGACGGCGAGTCCTCGTCTTGAACGCTCTGTCTGGTTCGGCCCGGATCGGTGCAGCAGCATGCTGTGATGAAAAGAGCAGCTGCCGGCCGTTAATTCGTTCGACACTTCACGCGTGTAATCGATCTGCTCGTCACGCACCTGCATATCCACGCGGTCGCCGACATGCCACGGTTGGTCGTGATCGAGCAGGCCGATCTGATGGCTGCCGGGGACCACCCACAGGCAACCGTTGTCGATGGTCGCGTCGTCGAGCGCAGTCCAGCACGTCACGAGTTCGCGGGGTTCGATCGTGAAGTAGGCGGAATCCTGATGGTAGGGCTTTTGGATTCCGCCTGGCGGCTTCATGAAGCACTGACTTCCAAACAGTTTGATGTTCGGTCCGATCAGCGATTCGACAATGTCGAGAATTTTCGGATTCGCCGCGTGCGCCATGAAGACTTCGTCGCGCTCGGCGCATTGATTGATCTTGCGAACGGGTGGCCGGGTTGAGATTCCGGTAGCGGCTGGCTCGAACTCGATCATCTCCTCAGGAAACGACGACACGCGTCCCTCGGAGATTAGATCCATTCTCTGACGAAGAGCTTCCAACTCTCTCGTGGAGAGCAATTTCTCCACTGTCGCGAATCCGTTTGTCTGGTACTGGGTAACCAGTGAGTTTTCGATTGCTGGCATGATTGTTTTCGCCACTGACTCCGATGGGGGATCACTCAAAGCGGAGTGAATACAGGTCACACTCCGTCATCACAAAACGCAGACGGACCGGCTGTGCGGCGAGCGATGACGGTTCGCGATCACCTCGCCACTGAACGACGCGATCGATTTCGTCTCCGTAGGTTGGCAGGCATTCCGTCGCCGAGAATCCGGGGATCGGCGTGCCGTCGGGCTTTTGAATCTCTACCAGGATGCCACCTGCGGCGCTCGTGCCGAAATTCAGGTGGAGTTCACTTCCTGAGAACGTCAACGGCTTTGTTATCAACTCGCCTTCGCCCGATCCTGCATGGACGGAGATGAATCCATCGGTCCGCAGAACGTAACGGTCGCCGCTGCGGTGATAGATCGACATCTCTGTGGGACTTGTCGGGATGACATTCAGAGCGACGTAGTTCGACCGATTTCGCCAGCGTGCCGCGTTGAGCCCCGGGCGAATGAATGCTTCGGTAAACGTGCGGTCGTATTTTGTCGAGCCGGCTCGCGACGAAATCAGCAGGATGTCCGTCGCGTTGACATCTTTTGTGTCATAGGCCGGCGCGTTTCCGCGTCCCGGCACGAAACGGGTCGGGGTCGCAATATAGATATGCGGAGCGCGGAAGTAAGGATGCGTTTGGTTTGTGTAGAGATGCTCGCCCGGCAGGTTTGGATTCATCGCCACCGGCGTTGCCCACGTCTCAAAGTCAGGTGACGTTGTTCGACTAACACTTCGAAGCCGCTTCGAAGGAGTCCAGGTTCGGAAATAGCAGACGTATTGTTGCTCGGCGACCGACCAGAACGAAACATTCTGCGAGTCGAACGCGTGCCGCCATTCCGGTTGGTATGGGATGACCTCGTTCTTTTTCGTCCAGCGAATCCCGTCGGCCGAGACGAACGCGAACAAGCCAGGTGCAGACTTCCCTCGCTTGTCACCAGGGCCAGGGTAACCGGCCAGTGCTTTGTAGCGTTGCTCAGGTTTGACGTCCGGTCGTGTATCGAGAAACGGTGTGAAGTTCGTGAGGAATGGCGGCTGTTTGGCCAGGATCACGTTGTTCTCTCGCGAGCCGCCGATTTCGTGCAGTCCGAGCTTCGGAAACTGCCACTCATGCCCGTCGCGACTTTCGCCGTAGCGAACCATCTCGCCTGCGTGACCGGTGTGAAACGGTCCGGGATAGTTTGGGGCAGTCTCCCGCCAGTACGCGCGATACAAGTCGCCCTTGTCGTCGTGGTCTTTGATGACCGTGAAATAGTACTTTTCCGGCAACGGCGATTTTGGACGCGGTGCTTTCACCGGATGATGCAGACGCAGTTCGGCGCCGCTCATGGATTCAATCAGTAGCCGGTCAACGAACAATTCTCGGCGCGATCCGATGTCGATCGACTGGCTCCAGACGGTCGACGCGGGCAGCAACACGAGTATCGATGCTACGACCAAAACGACAGCTCTCAACTTGCGGCTGAGTTTCTGCGAGTCAGCCGTTGCTTCGTAGCTTTCACAGTGGTGTGGGTCCTGATCAACCATTTCCGTTCCAATCTTCGTCTCGCCACGACTCATCGCTTTGATGGCCGAACAGGTCTGTTTGCGGCAGTTGAATTTCCGGAAGATTGCCGTGCGAAATGTTCTCGGGCAGCGGGTAGTGTCTCGCAGGAACACCCTACGCCAGCGTGTTCGGCGGGACGTTTTTGTTGACAACGGAACCGGCTCCAATGACTGAGTTTCGTCCGATCGTCACTTCCGGGCAAACCGTGACGCCGCCGCCGATGGAGACGTGATCTTCGATCCGCGGCCCGCTTACTGGAGCCGTTCGTCGCATCGGATATTTGTCGTTCATGAACGTTGTGCCGGGGCCGATGAAGACCATGTCTCCGATTTCCGTGGTACTGGGAAGATAAACCTGGGCCATGATCTTGACGCCGTTTCCGATTCGCAGGCGGCCTTCCAGCGTGCACTTGTGATGCACAACGCAACGATTCCCAATCGTGACTTCGGCTCGGATCAACACCTGATGGCCGCATTGAAAACGGTCTCCGATCGTGGTGTTGGCATAGATGATTGAGCCGGAACGAATGATGGCCAGATTACCGATCCGCAGCGGCGCGCAGTCGGGCTGATAGCAGTAGCCAAGCACAACGTCTTCGTCGATCTCGGCGTTTTCCCCGAGCTGGAAATTCGTCTTGCGCGTCATGCGTCGCCCTCCTGTGCAAAGCTTCTCAGGGTTCGAATCGCGTGCTCGGCCAGTAAATCGCCAGCGGGCTTTTTCAGCGGCGGACGGAATTTCGTGTAGCGGTAATGAGCGCTCATGTATTCCTGGCCGCCCGTGTTGCCGCTGTCGGTGATGTATCCGTGGGAGACGTTGGTGTAGCCGCAGGGGACGCTCAACGGAAGCGGCGAGTCGCGGCGGATTTGGCGTCCGATTTCCTGAAACGGTTCGCAGGACATGCCGACGATGCCCACGTCGCCGATCCTGATCACCGCAACCTCAATCCCAAGTTCGGTGGCGACGGAATCAGCTCGGCCGGAGTCATGTAACACCAGCGCCCAGACATTCCACCGCCGGACCATTTCCACCAGCCCGACTCGAAACGGCGGGGAAAGCGACCCGGGATAATTCTGGCCCACGCAGAACAGAGTGTCTTCATCGCCGGCGTTTACTCGCTGGATGAAGTCGTCCATCTCGTTGAGTTCGGTGATCAACACATCGCGCGATGGCAGCGGCGCGAGCGGAAGATTCACCGTTTCGGTCGAGAAGTCCATTCCGTCGCGGACCGAAGGGAGAAGCCCCTTGAGTGCCTGGACGTAGCTCTCACCAAGCATGTTGCCGAACTGTGTTGATCTTTCGACCGTGCCACACAGCATCTCTTTCGAATTCACATCGCCCGCGCATCCCTGCAGGAATCCGACGGGAACTTCGGATTCGTCGCTCAGGTGGCGTGCGACGGCATCACACGCTACCTGCGGCCATTCGCCAAAGACGACGGGGCGTTCCGGGTGATAAGCCGTAACGGGATGCCCGGTGAATTGAGTCAGCGCCGCAACGGTTTTGCCTGTCCTGTTTCGAAAAGTAACAACCGGAGCCTGTCGATCGATGTCGCCGTTGAAATCTTTCCCCAGCAGCAGGCGATCCTGTTCGCGCATCAGATAACTGGACCCGTCCCCGTGGCGGCCTTTGCGGTTGTAGGTAATGCGCCCTTCCTGACCTTCACCCCACCAAACCTGGACTCGCTCAAGCAGTTCGGGAAGTCGTCGGGCATGTTCACAGCAGGCGTTCAGAAACTGCGTGCCGACTGGTAGTAATTCCGCCGCCGGAATGTCCTGCCCGTACGAGCCGTAGGCCTGCACGGCGTTACTCGCGAAGGCGACGCAGCAGTGATTGTGCGACGAAAACAGCAGCACGTGCGAAGTCGGCAGGTCCAGCTCCTGAGCAATCGCCTGACGAAATACGTCGCACACATTTGCTGGGGTCGTCCAGCCGAAGTGCGTGGTGATCAGACAAATTCGCACTCCGCCGTCTTCCAGCAGCAGGAGTGTCGTCTTCAGCGGCCCCGCGACCTCAACAATCTTCGCACCGGTTCGGCTGTCAGACTCGGAGTCGGGCTCCGGCATTGTTTCAAACTGCAGGCTCGCAGCACGAAGACGTGGGAGACTCATCGGTGTTTCCTCCTCATGCCGGCGGCGTGGCGGTTTGTGCGGCTGAGTAGACGGCTCGCAGTTTCGGATCTACGTCGGTATGAGCGCCGCGAAAAACGAACAGTAAGCCGAGACGTGGTTGATCGGTGAGATTCGGATCCGAGTGGTGGATGACTTCGCAATGGTGAATTGTGGCGTCACCCGGTTCGAGCGTCGCACAGAACTGGTCCGACTTTGGGACCGTAGGCGGTTCAGCGAGTCCGATGGAGTTGCCGGTGACTCCCGATGGCTTCGTGGGTAACAGTCCGGACCTGTGCGAGCCCTTGACGAAGTAAACGGCACCGTTTTCAGTCGTCACGGGGTCGATCGCGACCCATAGTGTCAACATGTCGGGCGGCGTTCGACAGAAGTAGGCATTGTCCTGGTGGTACGGCACGGCGGAACCAACGCGTGCCGGCTTGTTGAACGTTTCAACCGCCGCCAGCACGGGCTCACCGCCGACGAGTTCCGCAACCAGAGACGTGATCAATCCGCTGGCCGCCAGCTCGCGGAAATAGTCGTTGTGCTGTTCCAGTCGCCAAAGGTTGCGCACTGTTTCCCCGTCAGGCTCCAGCGAGCGAGCGTCGGGCGGTTTTGACGCGAGGTCGTCGCGAATGTATCGCTCAAGCTCAGCGCGAACCTCAGCGACGATTTCTGGAGAGAAGAACCATTGCAGCCGGACAACTCCGTCACGCTGATAGTCTTCGACGATGTCTGTGTAATCGGTCATTCGAGCGTCCTCCCGAGCCAACGGTCGTACCAGGCAAATGTCAATCGTCGGGCGACTCCCGGATAGCTGTGACCACCGGGAAAGGAAAACCAACTGAAGCAATCACCAGCGCCGAGTGCACTCAACATTCCTGGCATTCGTGCGGGCTTCATTTTGTGTTGAGTCTCGTAGTAGTCCAAAGTTTCTGCGTATCCGATACGTTGCTGTCGCGCTTTCATGGCACTGGGAAGACCTTCGGCATCCCGCCAGTTCGCATAGATTGGGAACGTATCGAGGACTTTCGGGAAGATCTTGTGACGGTAAAACTCCTGCTCGCTGGAGATGATCATCAGCGGACGAGGCGCGACCATGGCCATTAAACTATCGAAGTCGACCGGTATCCTTTTGCTTTGGTCGTCGATGTAGGGGCGAAACTTCTTGATATAAATGTACGGTCCACTGTTCGGGTAAAAGCCGAAGCGGCGAAACAGTTCCTTGCTGTTTCCGACAGGGTCTCCCTTTTTCCACGGTTCCCACGAGGGCTTCGGCGCTCTGGACCAGGCATCGGCGTGACGATACCAATCGAGAACGCCGCCGTTGCTGATCGTGGCCGTGATTCGTTGGTCGAAGGCGGCCGCGAACAATGCTGTGTGGCCTCCCAATGACCAGCCGGTGCAGCCGATATGATTGTGGTCCACAAAGTCGAGCGTCTGAAGAAAGTCGACGCTGCGCATGATGTCCCACGTGTTCTTGCCGACGATCGACCATTCCGGGTGTTCGAGGTAAAAGCGACGCGTATCCATGATTCGGTCACCGGGCCGGATCCGCTCTCCGTCCGTAAGCAGGTCGATGCTCAACGTCACGAAACCGTGCTTTGCCAGTTCTCGGCCATACGCAACTCCGATCTTCAGGTCGCGTGGTGGATCGATCGGTCGTCGTCCGGAAATCCCGATCGTGCTGTCCTTACCGGAGCCGAACGTCGTGCTGTGAATGCAGACGATCGCCGGCGTCGGTTTCTGCCGCGCAGCGTCCGGGACCAGCAGCCACGCCGTTACGCGGTCATCAGCCTCCGATTGAAAGCTCACGTGATATCGAGTGACGCCGTCTTCCTTCGCGACTTCCTTCAATTCAGGAAGCAGCTCAGGTATCTCCGTCGGGAA
>JBLFXD010000407.1:0-6639 GCA_047611045.1 Planctomycetaceae bacterium
CCACGGCCCGGAACACGGGTCCCGTTCCCGACCGTCTTAGATTGCTCGTTGCCTTTGATGGTTCTCCGGCGGCCAGTGAAGCCGTTGAAACGCTGGCTCGTCACCCGCTTGGCGACTCTGTCGAGATTGTTCTGCTGTATGTGCATAGCCTCGTCACGTCGTTTCGGGCCGACATCCTGCAGCGTTGCAGTCAGCAATGGCAGCAGGAAGAGGCAGTTGCTCGAGCAGCCCTGGACAAGGCTGCCCGACGCCTCGAATCCACCGGCGCGAAGACTGTCGGTGTAACCGTTCACGAAGCGGCCGACGTGACTGCCGAAATTCTCGACGTTGCCGAAACATGGAACGCTGACATCATACTTGCCGGTGATACTGATAAGAGCGGCGTTGATCGATTTCTGATGGGTAGTGTTTGCAAACGACTCACGCGTCACGCGCTCTGCGGAGTGTGGGTGACTCGACAGAAACACTCGACCGACAATTAACCCTCCTCGCACTTAGTTCAGTCAGCCATCAGCGTGACTTCCGGGTCAGCGAACGAGTCAGATGAGATGAATTCCAAACCAGACAGATTGATTGATTCACTGAAGAATCCCGCTGTCTGGCCGGATCGTCCCGAACAGGTCGAGTGCATCGAGACTCACATTTCCTGGGTGTTTCTGACGCGGGACTTTGCCTGGAAAATCAAGAAACCGGTGTCGTTCGAGTTTCTGGATTTCTCGACACTCGACCTGCGGAAGCACTTCTGTGAAGAAGAGCTCCGACTGAATCGTCGTACGGCACCGGATCTATATCTGGACGTCGTGCCGATCTGCGGCTCGGCATCCAGTCCGGAAATTGGTGGGACCGTTGAACCGTTCGAATTCGCCGTGAAGATGCGACGCTTTGACGATACCGGACTGCTCTCGCACGTGGCCGCCGACAAACAACTCACTCCGGCATTGATCGATGACCTTGCCGAAATTATCGCCGCGTTTCATGTGACGATTCCCATCGCACATTCTGCATCGCGATTTGGGCGACCGGAGGACATCCGCAGGGCCGCTCTCGAAAACTTCGTCGCCATTGAGGAATTGGCAAGCGGAGATACCGGGCACGAATCAGCCGTTCGTGAGCTACACACATGGACCATCGCGGAGGCGGATCGTCTCGAAGCAACGTTCGAGATGAGACGTGCCGACGGCTTCGTCCGCGAGTGTCACGGCGATCTGCACCTGCGAAACATCTTCGTCATTGATGGCCGGCCCTGCCTCTTTGACTGCCTCGAGTTCAAGGAGGAATTCCGCTGGATCGACGTCATCAGCGAAGTCGCATTTCTCGTCATGGATCTGGAAGAACACGGCGAGCAGCGTCTCGCCCGCCGATTGCTGAATCGCTATCTCGAACGCACGGACGATTACGCCGGCCTGGATGTGCTGCGGTTCTACCTTGTTTATCGAGCGATGGTACGAGCCAAGGTCGACATGATTCGCATCCGGGACCGATCCCAGACGGCCGCTCAGCGCCGTGTCCTGACGCACGAATTCGGCGGTTATCTGTCGATCGCTGACCACGATGCGGAAACAGCGGCGCCCGCGCTGCTGATCATGCACGGATTATCAGGCAGCGGGAAGACGAGTGTCTCACAGCAAATTCTGGAGAACAGCTCGGCCATTCGAATCCGGTCTGACGTCGAGCGGAAACGAATTATCGGCATCGACGAAACGTCGCGAGTCACCGGAAGTGAGGCTGCAAATCTGTACTCTCCAGAAACGACTCGTCAGACATATCGCCATCTCGAAGCTCTTGCTGAATCTGTGATTGAATCCCGCTTCCCGGTGATCGTCGACGCCACGTTTCTGCTGCCAGAGGAGCGGGCGACCTTCAGAAGTCTCGCCGAGCGACTTGGTGTGCCGTTTCGAATCATCGCCTGCACGGCTCCGGAAGCCGAACTGCTCGACCGAGTTTCGATGCGGGAAGCTGACAACCGCGACGCGTCAGACGCGGGAATCGAAGTCCTGCATCAGCAACTAGCCGCCGATACCGGTATCAATGGCGAACCGGCGTCGCAGCTCATCACGATTGACACGACTGACGACGCAGCCATCACCGCCGCCATCAATGGGATCTGCCAACTGACTCAAACATAGAAGCCAGAACTCGTCACACGTCGAATTCTGGTCGCAAAGCGTCTTCGATCTGCTGCAGGACGGACTCTTCTGCGTCTGAGACACAACCGAACCCGAAGACGCCACCGGTAGCTTGAGCCACTTCACGGGCGCGATTGCGAAGCTCGTTTCGAAGCAGGATCACTCGCTTCTCGCCGGCCGTTTCCACAAGGGCGCGAGCGTAGTCTTTCCACGCCGTCAGCACTTCATCGCACGGCTGGTGATCGAGCCACGACTCCAGCAGGTGCCACGCCGGGCTGTCTTTCGAATAACCGTGTTTCCGCAGCGCATCCAGCACCGCTTCGCGTTCGGCAGTTTCAACACGCCCGTCCGCCCACGCGACCTGCGTCAACGGAACAAGCCACAAGGCAAGCAGATTCTGCGGCGTGAAGTTCAGGTCGAGCAACTCCTGCAGAACACTCTGATCATGAATGCCCGTGTCAGCTGCCAGCCTCTCCATGGCTTGATCTTTTGCCATTCGCGACCGCAGGTCCTCAAGAAGTTTGGTGTCAACTTTCCGAAAGAAAGCGGCTTCCAGAGATCGTTCACGAGCGGCCAGCGGATTCGTTGATGTTCCGGACATTAGATGGTTCTCCACAAATTGAATCTGAAGTTTTCAACGCCGTTTCACGGGAACGAATTTGCAATTTGTGTGCCGATGTGTGGCCGACTGACTCACATTGCCGAATTCGAAGGAATCTGTTGATCACGCAGCAGTCCGCTGATCAGGAACAGCACCGCCAGCGACGTGAACTATTGTTTTTCGCAGCTCCACCGCGACAAATACGATGACGCTGAGAGTGAGGCATCCGCCCAGCTCAAAGAGCGAAAGTGCCTGAGTTCGAAACAGCGTCTGCATGGGCGGCAGATAAATGACGGCGAGTTGCAGCCCCAGTGTCAGCAGGACGGCTCCGATCAACGCCGGGTTCGAGAAGACGCCGATGCCAAACAGCGAGTCGCGTTCAGAGCGGCAAGCCAGAGCGTTTCCCATTTGAGACATCGTCAGGACCGTGAAGACGGCGGTTCGCCAGTGACTGTCCGGCCCGCTGCCGTCACCGCGAAACCACCAGCCGGCGGCCAGCGACACCGCTCCCATCAGCAGACCGATCCAGACAATGTCGATGCTCATGCTGCGTCCCAGAACGTGTTCGCTGGGAAGATGCGGCGGGCGGTTCATGGTGCTGCGTTCGCCTGGCTCAACGGCCAACGCCAGGCCTGGCAGGCCGTCGGTGACCAGGTTGACCCACAGAATCTGCAGCGGCAACAGCGGCAGCGGCATGCCGAAAAATGGACCGAGCACCATCACGCAGATCTCGCCCGCGTTGCTAGTCATCGTGTAGCGGATGAACTTCCGGATGTTGTCATAAACGATGCGGCCTTCTTCGACAGCATTGACGATCGTCGCGAAGTTATCGTCCAGCAGAATCATCTCCGACGCTTCCTTCGAAACGTCCGTTCCGACGATTCCCATCGCCACTCCGACGTGTGCCTGCCGCAGCGCCGGCGCGTCGTTGACTCCGTCACCCGTCATGGCAACCACGTGCCCGTTCGCCTGCAACGCCTGCACGATGTGTAGCTTGTCGATAGGTGCAACTCGGGCGTAAACCGCGGTTTCCTCGGCCGCAGAACGCAGGTCGTTCGCTGTCTTGCCGACCAACTCTCGACCGGTCACGACCGGAAGATTCGCGTCAGCGTCACCGGAATGGCCGCCCGTGGTAATTCCCAGATCCGCGGCAATGTACGCGGCGGTCAGCGGGTGGTCTCCTGTGATCATCACGGGGCGGATTCCGGCTGCTCGACAGCGTGCCACCGCATCTCGAACTTCCGGGCGAGGCGGATCGATCAGCGCCATCAGTCCCACGAAAATCAGCTGCTGCTCAGCTTCGGTTTCGTTCCCTGCGGCGGGCACTTCATCAAGTGGCCGAAACGCGAAACCCAGCACCCGCATGCCCTGAGCGGCGAGTTCGTCACTGGTCTCCAGAATTCGCTTCCGCCACGCGTCGTCCAGCGTACGAATCTCGTCTTGATCCCAGACATCGGTGCACACATCGAGCACGCTGTTCACAGCCCCCTTCGTAAACGCGACCGCGTCCGTTTCATCAAGGTCCAGCAGCCGTGAGACTGTCGCGAGGTTCGTTGCTTCCGATTCAGACGGCTGATGACTGCTCCCGCAATGGATCGTCGTCATCCGTTTTCGATCCGAATCGAAGGGGACATCACCGACGCGCGGGAACAACTGGAGCATCTCGGGTTGCCGCAACTCGGCTCGCGCGGCCGCAACCATCAACGCGGCTTCGGTTGGCTCGCCGAGGGTTTCTTCACCGTCGCGATTGTCGGAGCCGGAGATCAGCTCGGAGTCGTTGCACAGACACCCGGTCGTCAGCAACAGTGTCAGTGCGGAGTTCTCGGCGATGCCGGCGCGAGCATCCTCAGAGAATTGACCACCACTCGTCTCCGCATTGGCAGTCTGGGGCAACTCCAGTCTCGATCCAGCGACGTCCAGCACGGTGACCGTCATCCGATTCTGAGTCAGCGTTCCGGTTTTGTCGGAACAGATCACCGTGACCGAGCCCAGCGTCTCAACCGCAGGCAACTTCCGGATAAGCGCGTTCCGCAGAAACATGCGGCGTGCCCCCAGTGCCAGTGCGACTGTCGCCACAGCGGGCAGACCTTCGGGCACGACAGCGACGGCCAGGCTCAGCGCCGTCATCAGCATGAGCTTCGGATCTTCGCCGCGCTGTAGTCCCATCAGAAAGACAACGGCCACTATCGCAATCGCTGCGACCGCCAGTGAACGACCGAGCTGTCCCAGCCGTAATTGCAACGGCGTCGGCTTGGGACGCACATTCCGCAGAGAGTTCGCGATGCTCCCGAGTTCCGTCGACATTCCGGTCGAAACGACAATCGCGGTTCCGTGGCCGTACGTCACCGCCGTGCCCATCCAGACCATGTTGGTTCGGTCGCCGATTACGGCGTCTGTGTCGTGCAGCGCTGCGGTCTGTTTCTCGATGGAGTCGGACTCTCCGGTCAGGGCGGCTTCCTGCGTCTTCAGGCTCGACGACTCCAGCAAGCGACAGTCCGCCGGAACTTTGTTGCCCGCTCCCAGCAACACGACGTCGCCAGGAACGAGGTCGGTCGACTCCGTCTCTGAGACGGCACCACCACGGCGAACCCGCACACGCGGAACGCTCATCTTCTTCAAGGCGGCGAGCGCGCGTTCCGCTCGGTAATCCTGTACAAACCCCAGTACCGCATTCAGCACGATGATGCACACAATCGCGATGGCGTCACGATGTTCACCGAGCATCAACGAAACGACCGCGGCCACAGCCAGCAGCAGAATCATCGAGTTGTAAAACTGTTCCCACAGAATGAGCAGCGGTCCGCGCGTTTCTGAATCGATCAGTTCGTTGGGTCCGAACTGTTCGTGGCGATCGCGCACCTGTTCGGCGGACAACCCCGTCGGCGCGTTTGATTCCAGCTTCGACAGCGTCTGATCGTGGTCCAGCGTGTGCCACACGGTTGCTTCGAGATTGATCATGCTTCTGCCGTTTCCCGGGGTGACGACTCACCAGCTTCCAACGGCGTATCACCGTTCGAACTGATGCACGTCTCAAGCACCGTCACCAGCTCTTCAGGCGAGTCCAGCACAACGAAGCGGCTCAAGTCAGTTTCCGAAATGCACCCGTGCGAGTACATCGTCGCCCGGAGCCAGTGGACGAGCGGATTCCAGTAGTCGCTGCCGACAAGAATCACGGGAAAGCCGGCGAGCCGTTCTGTTTGGATCAGCGTGAGGGCTTCGAACAGTTCGTCCATCGTGCCATACCCGCCGGCAAAAATAACGAACGCTCGCGCGTACTTCGCAAACAGCATCTTTCTGACAAAGAAATAGCGGCAGGTGTAACTGACATCGCAGAACACGTTCAGCGCTTGTTCGTGCGGCAGGTCAATGTTCAGGCCGATCGAGAGTGCGCCGGCATCGCGAGCGCCGCGGTTCGCTGCTTCCATAATCCCATGACCGCCGCCGGTGATCGTGGCAAAACCGCATTCTCCGAGTCGTCGGCACATTTCACGAGCGAGCACGTAGACCGGATCATCTTCCGGCAAGCGAGCGCTGCCAAAGACCGCCACGGACCGACGCGTTCCTTCGAGCGCTCGCGCCATGACATCGATCCCCTGAATCGTGTCGCTCTGCATGCGAAACACTCTCCACGGATCCTCATGCAGAAAGCCGGTGCCGGGTCGAACCGAACTGTCGAAGAACTCGAAGTCCGGAGCAGGCGGACCAGCCGCCACCATGGCAGCAGCACCCGCAACAGCAGCATTGCCAGCCAGGACCGACGCCTCGACGGCCACCGATTTCGGCTTTGCGATCTGGACTGTTCGTTCAACGGGTTCGTCGTCGAGGTCCACGACGGCACCGTACTCAGGGACGGTCGCTTCCCAGCCCAATCGGTCGCGAATCGTTCGGGCCAAAGCCAGCGAGGCGTCTTCT
>JBLFXD010000408.1:0-6630 GCA_047611045.1 Planctomycetaceae bacterium
CAACCAGGTTGTCAAAGAACAGCAACAGCGTCACCGCAGTGGGCGACGCTGTCGCGAGGCGGAAGTATGCCCGGCAGAGGTTGGCCTGTCAACCAGCCGGGAGCGGAAATATTTGAGATTCCGAGGTACATAGACCCGGAGACGGAATGACCTCGCCAGAAAGCGCTAACTCGAAGCAGGGCAACGAGCGGAGAACTGGAAGTCCGCTTCACTGAAGCTGGAAGTAGTCGGCAGAAAGTCGACCGGGATCAGTCAGCAAACGTTTCCGAAAGATCGATCTGGTAGTTTCGGTCGAATGCTTCTTCGAAATCGTACACGTCGAAGAAATCAGTCAGCTGGTCGCGATCGGTCTTTCGCATCGCGCCGCGTTCGATGAAGTCGAAGACGATCCGGCCGAAGTCGTCTGTGGTACGAATTCCCCAGTACTTGAGCACTGGGATGGTCAGCAGTCCGAATTCCTGAATCGCCAGCTCGCGAACGCCATCGAGAAGTTCTGGCCCCGAAATGTGGGCCGTGTCTTCGTCGAAGACCTGATCCTGCTGAACGGCATCGGGAGTCCGGCCCAATCGGCGCTGAGTAAACCGCAGTGCCTGATCGACAAATCGATAAGCATCCGGGTGATACTTCAAGGCTGCCGTCGGAGTTTTGATCGTGCTCATTCTTGTCGACCTCGGTCCAGCATCCGGTCAATAGGCATCCGCATCGGAACGATGTCCGCCGATTCAAAAAACTCGCCAATCTGAATTATGACAGATTGGGTCTGACGAATTCCATCCCATCGTGACACGACGCCATTGGTTATACAACATCTCAACAGGCAACTGAAGGCAGCGTTTCGATGTCGCCTGTGAAGTGGCGGCATATTCGCCATGTTCCTGCGAATGCACCACCGCTCTACCCATGACGCTGTACGCACAGAATACAAACGGTAAAGACTCAGAAACAGAACACGTCGGACTGTTTTGACCAGTCGTCACGCAGCGGACCTTCAATGCAAGGATTGCAGACAAACCGCACTATCCGAGACGGTTTCCGAGCCAGCAAGTCCTGCCTAACCCGACTCTCCGACATCGTTAGCCGTCTTTGACCGCTGAGCGATCAACTGTTCCAACCGGTCACCAACCTGAATCGGAGAGTCGTCACTTGCGACCTGCACCTCGACACACTCTTCAAGATTGCGATACCAAGTGTGTTGTCGCTTGGCGAACTGGCGGGTTCTGGTCTGAATCAACTCGACGATCGCATCGCGGTCTTCGGTTGTCAATTCGTGATCACTGTCCCCAGCCAAGCCATCAATCACTTCCTTATATCCCAAACCCTGCGAGGCGGTCTTTCCGATTGGCGAGTCACACTTCATCAGCTCTCGGACTTCATCAACCAGGCCAGCCTCAAACATAGTGGTGACACGCTGGTTGATTCGGTCATGAAGCCAGTCGCGGTCCGGCGACAACCAGTAAACGTGCGGCGGTCTTTGATCTTCAGCGAGCGGGTGCTGTTTCTGCTGTGACGACAATGTCGAACCCGTCAACTCGAACACTTCGATGGCCCGAATGATTCTTCTCTGATCATTCGGATGAAGCCTCATCGCGGCGTCAGGGTCGACTCGTTCCAGTTGACGCATCAGCCAGAAGTGATCGTCGCGTTCTGCTGCTTCGTCAGCCTGAGCCTGTAGACGATTTCGGATCTCCCAGTCAGCAGGAGGGCCTTCAAAAACACCACGCAAGACGGCGCGTAAGTAAAGTCCCGTCCCGCCGGAGAATAATGGAACGCCGCCTCGCGCAGCGATCTCCTGACACGCTGATCGAGCCGCCTCAACGTATTCAGCGACACTGAACTCTTCATGCGGATCGCGGATGTCGAGCAAGTGATGCGGGATGTGCTGCTGCAACTCCCGCGACGGCTTCGCCGTTCCAATGTCCATACGCCGGTAAATGCACATCGAATCCAGCGAGACAATCTCGATTTTCGGGATGCGCGAAACCAGCTCCATAGTCGCGTCAGTTTTTCCGACGGCCGTCGGGCCAGCTAGAAAAATGCACTGCCGTAAAAGTTCAACGGAAAACTGCTGTTGCATGGAAGCTCTCTCAGTCGAAGTTTGCATCACCGGTAAACGTGTCGCATTTCAGCAGTGCAGGTCGACCATCCCGAAAACAGCAGCCGCTGAACTGGGCCAAGACTTACGCCCGGCCACTCGGAAAAGCAATGACATCAGCAATCTCTACCTTGCCAAGAGCCAGCATCACGAGCCGGTCCAGCCCCAGCGCGACGCCGGCACAGCCGGGCAATCCATGCTGCATTGCCTCTGCGAGAAGAGGGGCACCCGGTAACTTTTGATGGCTGTCCGAATCTGAATTCTCTCGCTCGGTGTCAGTCCTGATGCGAAATTCCTCAGCGTCCGTCAGTTCGTGATAGCCGTTGCAAAGTTCTACGCCGCGATCGTAAAGCTCGAAACGTTCCGCGACATCCAGCGATCCGCTTGCAAGATCACTCGAATTCATGCCGCACGCAGAGCTCTGACGGATTTTCGCAAGAGCTGCCTGCGAAGCTGGGTAGTCGTAAATAAACTGCGGCGAATCACGCCCCAGGTTCGGCTCGACGAGTTCCGCGAGTAGCAGATTCAACCAGCCATCCCGGTCGTCAGGATGTAATGTCACCGGAGCGGCCACCTGGTGGTCGACTGCCAATCGTCGGAGGTCGGAGGACGAGAGCCGCAACACTTTCGTTCCGATAAACCGCTCGAAAGCCTCGTCGTATGTCAGTCTTTCAAACGGTTCGGCTGCCAGTTTTCGAACACTGTTCGGCTGCCCGTCGCCCAATCGCCGAGTAGCCTCGGCATAGAATGCTCGAACGAGCCGCTCGACGAAATCCATCTGAGCATGATGGTCGTCGCCCACCCGGTACCACTCGACCATCGTGAACTCGGGATTGTGAAGCTGTCCCGATTCTCCTCGGCGCATAGCTCGAGTGATCTGAAAAATCGCTTCGGCTCCGGCACTCAACAGCCGCTTCATTCCGGCTTCGGGCGACGTCTGCAGGAAGTACGGATCGCCGGTGACGTCGTGAGTCACGAAGGGATCGAGATTCGCGTCGATGATAACTTCGCGAGACATGACGGGCGTCTCGCATTCCCAGTAGTCGTTTGCTCGAAAAAAATCGCGCAAGGATGCTACCAAGTGAGACCTTAGCTTGAGCGTCTCTAAACTTGCTGTCGGCAGAAATAGCGGCGTCATGAACCTCAGCACTCCGACCATGATGAATCAGGATTCGGAGCGTAACGAACGGCAGCGCCAGAATCATGCTGAGCGGCGGCGTTCATTCGGGATCTGAAACGGAAGAACGGACGGATTCTCGCGATCGTCGGGTGACTCGGCCACCATCGTGTCAGCGGCTGCTGGCTGCGGTTTCAGGTCTTTTTCAAGAACGACTCTTCGCGCGTAGACAAGGCGAAGAAACTCGGGAAACACGCTCCAGGGTCTCGGGTTGCGATTCCAGAGTTCTGCGATGCTTCGGAAAAACTGCATTTCGTACCGGGCGACGACCAGGTTGTGCAGCGGCTGAATCGGGTCGAGGTCGGACGGTTCCCACGGTCTTGGGCAAAGATCGTAAACCTCGGCATCGCCTTCGCGAGATCGCGAAGGAATGTCGTGAATGACGGCCAGCTCGTTGGCTGGGTCGAACTTTGTCGGGAAGACTCGACAGGCTCCGGGACGGTAGTTGTAGATCCCGCACCGAGCCTGCCCCAATGGATGTTCCTCGTCAGGCTGCCCTTCCGTCAAAAACCGACATCGCGTGGTCTCTTTGAAGTACTCGCTTTCGTGATGCATCAGCGAAATCACGAATTGAGTCTCGGGCTCGTCTTCGAAGAAAAAATGCGGCGAATAATTCAGCGCGATACGCCCTTCAGGATCTTCCCACCGACAGACGAAATCCCAGAACGAGAGCTTAAGGCCATGCTCGATTCGCATGATATCGGCGCCGGAAACAGGCACGGCGAAAGAGCGGCAGCAGCCGGCGTGGCAATCTTCGCAGGGACTCATCCTTGAACCCTTCAGGATCTCGTTGTCAAACCCGGTCGGTGAGGAGTGGACGTGGTCCGTCAATTCACCATTCGAGTATCGATCTGATCGTTCAAGAAGGTTGAGCCATGACCGGTTATGACGATCATGATTCCAAGGGTTGAGGGAAATCATTCAGGCCGGCGCGGCAAACGCCTCCACGGGACGGGTCTACGGCGCAGAACGAAGCCTCAAGGCCTTCCTACAGATTCGGAAGAACTGGCGGTTTTGGCGGCGGAGTAGGCTTTTGAGGTGCCTGCTTCTTTTTCTCCTGCTGAAACAGCACTTTTTTCGTCGGCGCGGCTGGCTTCTTTGCACCGGGCTTCGGCGGCGGAGGTGGTGGAATGAAACGCTGTTGAATCTTGATTCCGAATCCGTCCTTCAGCTCGCGCTGAGCCAGCACGGCCCACGGAGTTCCGGGAGCCTCTTCGACGACCAACTCAAGTAAACTCCGCGACGTTTCAGCGACACGGCGGAAGTTGCCAGCGTAGTTGATCTTTGTGTCCGGTCGCACGATCCAGTGGTTCGACTTTGTTCTGACATCCTCGTTGCTCAGGTTTGATTTCATCGCCGCAAACGCAAAGTTGTACTCCATGCTGCGAACCTTCTGAGCGAGCAGCCGGCCGTACGTCAGTGCGAAGTTAACTCGCCAGCGCGACGATGGTTCGAGAGCAAGCAAATCCTCGATCCCATCAGGAAAAGCTCCCTGCAAGATCGTGTCGACGGCCAACTGGCTGACCGCGACCGTCTTCTGAGCATTGCTCGCCACCTGTCGGAAGTTGCCCGGATTCACGCGGAAGTCCAACCGCGGAGTTCCATTCGCTTTGTACTCACGACTGAGAAACGCTGCCTTCACAACGGCGACTCGAATCGGATGTTTCATCAGGTCACGCTGGTACTCTTTGGGCGAGCCGAAGCTGTAGTCAGGTGTAAACGGTTTGAGCGCCGCCGAATCGAAAACGCCAAGCGGTGTGAGGCCGCTCATCGTCGTCGTGTTTGTCATGAAGTAGACGCCGCCGGTCTCATGAACAAGCCGAGCGAGAGCGTACGGAGCGTACCCCGACGATAGGTAAGTGTACTGATTTCCTGAGTACCAGAATGGAAGATCGACGACTTCGATAACCGCTGATTCGGGACCAAGATCGATCGGCAACTGGTATGTTTTTCCGTTCTCTGGGGCTCGATACGGAACGAATCCCTTGCGGCGTCCAAAGACTGCCGAAGGGCCAATTACGTAGGCTTTTGCACCATTCCGCTGGCACAGAGCGATCGAAGGTTCAAGTGCCTCGGTGAAATCGTCGCCGGCTTCGTCCGTCACGGCGACAAGCATGATTCGGCGATGCTGCTGGACTCGGAAACGGCCCCAGACAGTCAGCACCTGTTTGACCGCCGTGAAGATGTTCTCGCGGCCGGATGGATCGACAGGCGCGTTCTGAATCGCGTCAAGAATCGTCTCGAACTTCTCCGTCGGATTCTCCGTCAGAAACTTCGTTTCAGCACCAAAGGAAACGACCGCACTCAACAGCGGAATCTCGTGACGCGGGACCTGATCCGTCTTTTGCAACGCGTCGAGTTCTCCGTAAACACGTCTCAGGCGTTTGGCGATGACCTGCTTCTGCTTGGCGATGCTGCCAGAACCGTCGAGCATCCAGACCAGCAGGACTCGCTTCTCCTGGAGATTCTTCGCGACTTCCCAGGTGACTCGGTCAAGCGCCGATTCAAGTTGGATCATCGCCTCGCCGTTCGTCCCGTTGACGACGATGTTTTCGTCCATCCGAGTTCCCTCGGGAACGTCGTAAACCCGCTGCTCACGAAGTTGCGGGATCAGCTCTTCAACCGGCCGAGGCTCAACTTCCTTCTTCGGCTTTTCGGTCACGGCAAGACCGATGCTGGCCGCGTTGAGAACTTCTCGAACCTCAAGCTCCCGGTCGTCCGGGTTGGCGAGTTCGTATTCGACAATCTCGACTTCTTCCTCTTTGTCCTGCTGCTCAACAATTCGGGAATCGATCGGGGGTTCATACCAGTGCTGCTCTTCTTCGACCGCCATCTGTGCCAGATTCATCAGCAGCCAGACATGGGCGATCACGCTGACGACGGTTCCGGCGATGCTGCCTCGACTCGCGTCGGAACGAAGATCTTCGTCTTCTGCGACTTCGAGATCGATGATCTCTTCGAAGTCGAGGCTGGCCGGCGCGTACTCGTAGATGGTCGAGTCGAACGCGTCGCCTCCGAAACCATCTTGAGTATCAGCCATGGGCTGCTCCGCTTCGTTCAGAACTAAACTGACGGTTAAACCTTATCGCTCTAACGAGTTACCACAATACCACGACGAGTGTTCGTCGCAAAACCTGTACAAACTATCGACCACAATTCCAGATTTATTCGATCAGATCCTGCAGAACGAGTCGCAAACGCCGACGAATCCGGTAATTCGCCTGCCGAACCACCTGAGCGTTGACGCCGATTGACTCGGCCACTTCGACGGCGCTGCATCCTTCGATTGCGACTCGTAAAAACGCCTTCCAGTTCTGTTCGCTGAATTCAGGTTTGATCAAATCCATCGCCCGCTGAACCA
>JBLFXD010000409.1:0-6625 GCA_047611045.1 Planctomycetaceae bacterium
CGACCTGGTTTTCATCGATCCCGTCGGAACCGGATTCAGCCGAGCGATCAAAGACGGGACGGGCTCTGCAGATTCCGGCGCCGCGAAAGATAGAACCGACGAACCGAATGAGAATCCCGACTTCTGGGACATCGACAAGGATCTGGATTCGCTGGGCGAGTTGATCTGCAGAATCCTTTCCCAACACGATCGGTGGCTGTCACCGCTGTTCATCGCGGGAGAAAGTTACGGCGGATTCCGAGTCGCGAAGATGGTTCGCAGTCTTCAGGAAAAACACGGCGTGGGCCTCTGCGGAGCGCTGTTGATTTCGCCGGCCATCGAGTTCGAAGGACTCTTTGGCACCGATTACAACCTCACTCATTGGGTCGAATTGTTTCCGTCGCTCGCCGCAACCGCTCATCAACACAAGCTGACACGGAACATCGACCCCGATAGTTCGCTCGACGATGTCGTAGAACTTGCCGGCACGTTCGCGACAAACGAACTCAGTCGCTGGCTGGCGCTCGGCGATTCGTTTCCGGAAAACGAACGGACGCCAATCGTCACCCGCATGGCCGAGCTGACTGGCCTTTCAGAATCATTCATCGAGCGCGCGGCTGGCCGAATCACTGCTCCGCAATTCTGCCGGGAACTGCTTCGAGAACAACGCCGCGTGCTCGGCATGTACGACGCATCCGTGTCGGCAGTTGACCCGTTTCCGGACCGCACAAATTTCGACGGGCCGGACCCATCGCTGATGTCGATCGACCCGCTCTTCACCGCAGCCATCAACCACCAACTGAGGTCGACACTCAAAGTCAATTCAGAGCTCGACTACCGCCTGATCTGCATGGACGTTTATCTGAAATGGAAACATGAATCCGCCGAGCATGTCTTCAAAGAGGTCGTCGGGGCGATGGACGACCTGCGCTACGGCATGAGCCTGAACGAGCACATGAAGGTCTTTATCGCTCACGGCGTTTTCGATCTGGTCACCCCGTGCTACTCAACCGCCAGGCAGGTTGGCCTGATGAAGCTTTCCGACGATCAAGCCAACAACCTGACGACGAAAAACTACAGCGGCGGCCACATGTTCTACAGCTGGGACTCGTCACGAGTCGCCTTTCGAGTCGACGCCGAAGCCTTCTTCCAGTCTGCCATCCCGAAACGCGACTGACCGTTCAGAGGCCGAGAGTTTTGGGTAGGGTGTGACAAGCGGAGCGACTTCCGAAATTCGGTGTGCCGGCGCGGGCCGCGTTCAGAGTCCGTCGCCGTCTGGATTACTCGCAGATCTCCGCGCCGGCACACCGCAATTCAAGTTCGGCCCTCTGGTCACACCCTACAATCTGATCGCTTAAAACATTTCTCAACGGTAAAACCAGCTGACCGGGACCGACCGGAATCGGCACGACAGCTGGCGGCCTGCTCCGCTTTCCCAGTAACTCATCACCGCGCGGTCTCGGACGAACGTGAGGCTCGTGTAGGAAAATGTCTTACTCGCGTCCGACTCTAGATTGCCCACGTTCTTCCACGTCAGACCTCCGTCCGACGAAATCGCTGCCGTTAACGGTGTTCGTTTTCCGCCGTGACCAGCTCCGGGAGTGAAGGTGTCGTTAAAGATCAGGACCAGGTCGCCGGTCGAAGGAATCCGCCTTAGCGTTGAAGGCGCTTCAGGCGCACGCACGCCGAGCGATTCCAGATTGCTCCAGGTTTCGCCACCGTCGCTGGAGTAACTCTTGCCGATGTGCCCCAGCTGCGTCCGAACGATCATGAGAATCCGACCGTCGTTCAGCTCGACAACTTCCGGCTCCATCGCTCCTCGCTTCGGAGCATCGACATGCCCTTTGCCATTTCTCCAGGTCTTGCCACCATCGTCCGAGATGTAGCAGTGCGAAACGAAATGGTTGATCGTCTTCACGTCAGCCGTCGACGCCGCGGGAACCAATAGTCGCCCCGACGAAAGCTGAGTCACTCGGTCGTTGTTGATGACGTGGTAACCGGCGTCGGCTGTTACCAACGTCGCCTCGCCGAAAGTCTTGCCTTCGTCGCTCGACGTTCGCACAAACATGTCGAGATCGTTGACGTCGTTTTTCTGAAGGTAGAACATCGAGATCCCAGAACCAATCCGTCGGAGAGTCACACTCATGACGTTCATCCCGCCGGTGTTCTTCTGAAGTTCTCGCGGAGCCCCCCAGGTCTGGCCGCCGTCGTGCGAGACTCGCCCAACGATATGAGCTTTCGCAAAGTCGCTGTCGCTGTCCTGAAACTCGGTCACGGCGAAGAGCAGCGATCCCTCAGCCAGTTCGACGACGGAACCTTCGGTGTAACGAGGATTCTTCTTCGTCGCTTTCCACAAAAGCGTCGACACGTTTGCTCCCCGCGTCAGCCGTGCCGGACGGGAAAGAAACAGCAGCGACTGAGCCGCCCGATATCGAGCATCGGCGTACGGATCGTCGAGCATCCTGGTCAGCGCGTCTGCGACTCCGACAGCCCGCGCGTCACCCGCAAACGTTGCCGCGTAAGTCCGCACGGCGGGGTCGTCACTCGTGAGACCTTTTGCCAATGCCGCCATCCCGGCTTCATCGCCGAGCGCCGCCAGCGAGTTATCAAAATAGGCCCGCGTCAGTTCGTCGGGGCATTTCGCGGCATGCTTCCTCAGCAACGAAATATCGCCGGTCGCACCGATCCGTCCCAGAACCCACGCTCCCAGTTTGTAGATTTCGGGGTCGTCATGATCGAGGATGCTTCGGATAAATGTCATCGCTGCGGGCTTGCCGCAGCGTCCCAGAGCCGCAGCCGCCATGACTCGCAGCCGAAGATTCTTCGTCTGCTCAAACGCTCGCCGCATCGCCACGCCGTCGCCGATTTCCTCAACCTTGTAAAGACTCTCGGCCGAGTGAATGTGTCCGAAGTCATCCTTCCCGGCGAGAATCTTCAGCATGATGCCGCGTTTCTGCCGGTCGCCGGCTCGGATCAGTTCGCGACTGACGCCGCACCGCTGCTGATCATCAAGTTGGGTCGCCAGCTTCGGAGTCAGGTGCTCCCGCACGACGTCGCCGTACCCGCCCAGCGTCAGCCCTTCCGCCGCGTGGATCGACGGCCAGAACTCGTCGCCATGAAGCCCCTTCGTCAAGACCTCGACGCATCGAGCCTTGACCTCGTCGGTCAGTTTGATCGTGCGACCGGATGAGGCATCGCCGGACTGACCAAACGATTCAGTACCGGGCAGGAAAATCACAACAGCGAACAACGCAATGACGAACCGAACCATGACCGCTCCTTCGTGAAAAGAGACGTCGTCATGCTAACTCGACTGTCCACGTCGAACCATTGAGCGGACGTCGGACCGACTCTGCGCCGTTCGGTTTCTCGTCCGAGAGACGAAGCGATCATCGCAACCAGACTCGCGGTCCGCAGTCGTCCTACTGAATCACGGTCACCCAGAACGGCGTGCCGTTCTTGACCGAATATCCAAACCCCGCCTGAGTCCCGCCGCTCAACATGATTGAATGATGAGCCGGCGAGTAAATCCAACCGGTGACGGCGCCCTCCGGACTGTAAGGGCCCGAATGAATGATCTCCGGCCAGCCGAGATTGCTGTGCTGGTACCAGCCAGTCGAGGCCATCCAGTGTGCGTGCCGCTGAGCGGCCATGCACATCGTCGGGTTAATGGTCAGCGGGTGCAGCCCGTAGCGAGCACGCTCCTGATTTTGAAGCACCATCATCCGCTCCAGTGTCGGATGCTGAATCAGCCACTCCTGAGCGGCCTGGTTGGCTTCCATTTGAAGAGCGGCATCCGGTTCGAGAGCAACCGACAAGGCAAAAACCGTCGCAGCAACGCTTCCAAGCATAATTCCGACTCCTGATTCCGCGCGGCTCTGAAACAGTGCGCACGCTGAGTGTGATTCTCCATAGATCGCCCGGAATCTCGCTTTCATAAAGACGCGAGAGACGGCGGAAACTCCGCCCGGACGTTCAATCTCCGACCTTTTTCCGTGCCCGACTTCCCGACAAGGCGGCAACTACCGACAACGCGTGAGAGGTCACAACCGCAGACCTCAAGCGTCATTTCAGTGGTCAACCAGCCAGAGGCTCGCCGCATTCATGCGTTGTGGCCAATGGCTTACGCCGTCCAGCTTCGTGCTGGAGGTCTCGGGCGGCTCTCGTCCTGAAGAGCCTTCAAAGCAGGGCAAAACTACAGCAATTCCCGGCCGGCGTAAATATTCTGTAAATATAGGGTTGCGCCGACTCGGCCTTCGTAAACATCGGCGTCTTCCTGCGGCAGGGGACCTGATGTCACAGAACCGATGAGAAAGTGATTCGTCCTCGTTTTCGGTAGGTTTCCCCAGATTGCCTCTTCGTCCCGTTTGCGTCCAAGCGGTCCCATGGGCCGGGAATTGCTGACAAATCCGCAATATACGCAAAACCGGCAGTCCTTAACGGTGCTGGAACGTAGCCACTTTAATGGCCCGCTGCAAACTCGTCAGCGAAACTTCACAAAAGGGTTTCTAACGCGACCATTTACGTTCAATCAGGCCTGCCCAGGACGCTGCCCGAACGAGGCCGACTACGATTCGCCGAAACCTGATTCCGGGGTGCCACATCTGAACTTGCGACCTCGCATCCTCAGAGCTAGATTCCGCACCAGCAAGCCGCCGTAGCTCAGTTGGCAGAGCGACGCTTTCGTAAAGCGTAGGTCATGAGTTCGAGTCTCATCGGCGGCTCTTTTTTATGCGCTGAGGAAAAATGCGTAACCTCTTGCTCTACCTTAGAGTTACGGCACATCCTGCTGTCCGGCGTCGAATCGTCTTGCTGATCGCCCGTGATGCATGATAACTCCTGCGAACTCCCGAGTTTTCCTGTCTTGAGTGCAACCCACGGGGCAACCCCAGAATCTGTGCCGGTCCTGACCGCCGTCAATCCAGTTGATTGGCCGGAAAATGCTGGTAGTTTTTCGACGGCTCCGGCGAGGTCATAGAGTCCAACGTGCGTGTACGTGTTGAGCGTCAGCTTCACGTCACTGTGCCGCATTAACTCCTGAGCAACCTTGGGAGAAACTCCAGCATTCGCGAGGTTAGTTCCGAAAGTGTGCCTGAGTGCGTGGAAATCGAGGAAGCATCCTTGTCTATCTTCGTACGGGATTCCGGCTGCTTCCAAATCCCGCCGAAGCATTTCAGCGGCCTTGTTTGGCCAGCTTCCCGGCCACAGCAATTCGTTGCTGCCACCGGTCACCAGCGTGGTCTTGTTCCGCCGAAGTCGCAGCTCCTGAATGTATCCTCGCAGCACCTCAGCGATATCCTGCTTCAGTGGTATTGCGTCATTACGACGCCGCTTTGAATACGCTGCTCGAACCCGTAAGCACGGCGATTCCGATTCGAGTTCGAAACTGCTCTCGGTGAGACTCGCCAGCTCCGATGCCCGGAATCCCGTTGTCGTTGCAATCAGATAAATCATAACACGGTCTCGCCCCGTGATTCCGCGAAATGTCTTCCCAGCCGCAGTCGCCAGAAGCAGTTCCGCGAAATCTTCTGGAAGAGCTGGCCTTCGCTGATGTCTCGGGTCGGAGTCTGCATTGAGCTTCCGAAGGTAGCGGAACGGATTTTCTGGCATCCGCCGCGACCTAACCATCCAGTTCGCAAAGTTCTTGACACTCGACACGTAATCATTGCTGGCAGCAATGCTCATCCCTGGCTCGTCAGGCAACGGGCACTGCCGCGGAAGGCTGAAACCGAATTCCTGTTCGAGAATCGGTCGCAAATTCGACCAGTTCCATCGGGCCGGAGTGCCTCGCTTTGCCGCCTCATCCGGAGCAGGCAGTTGCTTTCTCGCCAGCCGCTTCAACCGCGTCAGCGGTGACTCAGACAGCCCCGCCACACCGGCAATGACAATCGACGCTTGCTTGAGAGACAGTGACACCACAGGAACCGGCTTGCGGCGTTCATGCAGATAATCGGCCACCGCGTTAGCGTCGAGATCCGTTAAGAACTTGAACCCACACCAGGCGAACGCCCTCACGACATACGACGTGGTTTTGTCGACGTGTTTCGGAGAACTGTTCTTTGACTCAAGGAACCGTCTAAAGTCTTCGAGATGCTCGCTCAGCGGCGCATCACGGTGTACTGCGTACGGATCAGACTCGCATTGTTTCTGTCGTTTCAGGAATGCTGAAAGCCGCTCTTGAGCTTCGTTACGATCCGTCGTCCCGAGAGTCGCCGATTGCGGCTTTCCAGCAGAGTCCTTGTAACCCACACGCCAGGTTTTTGACCTGCTGCGTTTCGGTCGAGCTCCCGGAGTGTTTTTCATGATGGGGTTGCCATCCGCATCACGACGGTTTCCGTCACTGTCGACGTACCGGACAGTCACGGGTCTATAAAGTTTGGCCATTATCTAAATCCTTAAATCGCTGAACCGAACAGAGCGATCGCTCAGGCGAATGTAACGCTGTGAATGCAGATTGGAGTACCGAATGTCGACAAAACCTATGCGGATGCCGGGAATTATTAGGTTTCGTCGACAGCTACACGGGATGCAGAACAAAATGTCGCGTTGGCCTGCCACCACGTGATCCGGGTGGAAAATCTTTCCAGCAGCCAATTCCTTTCTTCACAAGTGCTTCAAGTGCATTCTCTGCATCTTCATTTTTCTT
>JBLFXD010000410.1:0-6615 GCA_047611045.1 Planctomycetaceae bacterium
AACGGTCGTAACGCTGGTCGATGATAGTTATCCGCGACGTTACGTCTCAAAAGATAATATCACGGGAAGAATCGTTTTCGACAGTGAATTGAATCACCTCGGAAATTGAACCGCTGGGAACCGACCGGCGATACCGGTCAGACTGTTCAAGGCAGGCTGCGGGCCACAAGTCAACGGGGCCGGGGAAGGATTCCGCAGTCGGCCGACGGGAGACGTCAGCAGGAAACGAGTTCCTTCATTTCGCGAACGGCCCGTTCGAGTCCCACCAGCACCGCCCGAGCGATGATGCTGTGGCCGATGTTCAACTCGCAAGTCCCCTCAACCTGCGCAACCGGAATCACATTCCGGTACGTTAGGCCGTGCCCCATGTGCAGCAGCAGTCCGGCGTCGCGTGCGGCGGTTCCGGCGGCTTTGAGTTTTTGCAGCTCGTCCGCCTGCGCCGCCTCAGAGGGCGCATCGGCGTAGCAGCCGGTGTGAAGCTCGATGGCCGACACGCCGAGTTCTCGGGACGCCTCAATCTGGTCGGCTTCCGGATCGATGAACAGGCTCACTTCGATGCCGGCGCCCTGGAGCCGCCGGACGACTTCGCCAACACGTTGCCGATTGCCGATCACGTCGAGGCCGCCTTCTGTCGTTATCTCCTGCCGCTTTTCGGGCACCAGGGTGACCTGCTCAGGCTTGGTCTGAAGAGCGATCTGCACGATTTCTTCGGCCGTCGCCATTTCAAGATTCAGCTTCACCTGAACCGTGTCGCGGAGGACTCGAACGTCGCGGTCCTGAATGTGGCGTCGGTCTTCGCGAAGGTGAATCGTGATCCCGTCCGCGCCTCCCAATTCGGCAAGCGAGGCCGCCCAGACAGGATCGGGTTCGACCGTCTGCCGCGCCTGACGAATGGTGGCGACGTGGTCGATGTTTACTCCGAGGCGAGGCATGGCGGTCACACAATTTCAGGGATGCAGTCTGGTAAGCGTCGAGTCATCGATTGCTGGTTTTTCAGCAGTCGATTTCGATGAGATGTTTCGGAAACGCGGTCAGTACGTCGCAGCCGTTTTCTGTGATGACGATGTCATCTTCGATTCTCATTCCGCCGAAACCTTCGATGTAGACTCCCGGTTCGATCGTCCAGATCTGGCCGACTTTAATGTCCTGGTCAACGGTCGACGAAAGCCGACCGGTGTCGTGCACGAGTGCTCCTAAACCGTGCCCCAGTCCGTGGCCGAAATAAATCGCGAGGTTCTTTTCATCAAGAATCGTGCGAGCCAGTCCGTCGACATCCCTGCCGTTGACTCCAGGTTTCATGGCTTCGACGCAGGCGCATTGTGCCTTCAGTAGTTGCTCATACATTTCGCGTTGCTGGTCAGACGCTGGCCCGAGCACGACGGTTCGGGTGATGTCGCTGTTGTAACCGTCGACGCAGGCTCCAAGATCGAAGGTGATCAGGTCGCCCTTCTCAAGAAGTTTTTCGCCGGGATTACCGTGAGGGCGAGCGGTCTTCAGTCCGCTGATCATGATTGGATCAAACGCGGACGTCGCTGAATGTTGCCGAAGGAAATCTTCGAACGCCCAGAAGAGTTCCAGTTCTGAAACGCCGGGCCGAGCCTTAGTGATCAGCATCTCCAGTGCTTGATCCGAAATCCCGCAACAGTGTCGAACCTTGGCGACTTCTTCTGCCGACTTGATCATTCGCAGGTCGTCGATCGGATCGTTGGTTGGCTGAAGTTCGACTCCGGACAACGCTGAAGTCCACTTCTCAAGAGTGGCGACATTGACCTGGTTTCGATCAAACGCGAGCTTCGAAATTCCAAGTCGTGCGACGTGCTCGGCGAGGAACTCCTCGGCCTTCTGCGGACTTCGAAACGAGTCGACAGGCAGATCGTTGCACTGTTCGGCCGCTTGAATCGTGTAGCGACTGTCGGTCAGGAAAACTCCCGAGTCCCGAGTGACGACCGCGAGTCCAAAGCTTCCTGTGAAACCGGTCAGCCAAAAAATCGCCGGCATGTTGCTGATCACGACGGCCGGGATTTCGCGCTCGACTAATGCTTCCTGTAATCGCTCAACGTTGGTCATGATTCGGCCGGATCGCTTTCAGGTCGTTAAGGTAAATATGGACAAATCAGCTCGCAGGAATGAAGCTTTGCGGACGGACTGAATTGTCACGCTGACAGGATAATCATCGCGGCATCTCACCGCGAGAGTCGGGTCGAACTCAATCAGCGACGCTCCGCCGCGTCGTTGAAATCTCATGAAAACGACCCTGGATTCTCGAAAATCTGTTTGGCGGCGAACCGCCTGAGTCTTCATACTTGGTCCAAAAACTGGTCATTCGCGGCAAGTCTCATCCAGATTCGTGACAATCCAGACAGGTGATGGATACGATTGTTTAATTAGAGATTCAGCTTTCAAATACGAACACAGTCGGTAGAATTGCCGACTCATCGAAGTACAGTCATGTGAGTGTACGTGTTTGTGACTTCGCCATCGCACTGATACAGATGCGTCGGAACCGGGCTGTTAATTCAACGGAAACGTTTTGTTGCTCGGATTTGTTATGGGCTGGCGAAGTTAGCATCTCCAATTTCTCGGGACGATGGTTCTGCCATCGGGGGGTGAACAATGTCGGATAAGAAGTTAGCTGAGGCTGCGGAGCAAATCGCCGCAGAAGAAGCTGAAAAGGCGGCAGCAGCGCCGCCGAAGCCGGAAAAGCCAAAGAGAACAATTCACTGGGATGACGAGTTGATGACGACTCGACAGCTCATGGAATTCCTTAGCTTGTCGCGAACAAAGATTTGGGAACTGGTCAACAAAGAGCAGCTTCCAGCATTCAAGATCGGCGGCGATTATCGTTACCGCCGAACAGAAGTCATCGTGTGGCTCGAAAAGTATCGCGTCAAACGTGGATAACTGATCCAGCTAAGACTTCTCGGAAACAGACGAAAAGAGGCGACGCAGACTAACGTGTCTGAGTCGCCTTTTTGCATTTGTGGCGAGAAGCCGGATGCCGGTTTACGAGAGGACATCCTGAACGACGTGACCGTGAACGTCGGTCAGCCGGCGTTCGAGGCCGTTGTGGTAAAAGGTCAGCCGTTCGTGGTCGAGACCCAGCAGGTGCAGAATCGTTGCGTGGAAGTCGTAGACGGTCGTCACGTTCTCGACCGCTTTGAAACCGAACTCGTCAGTCGCTCCATAGCTGAACGGAGCCTTGACACCGGCTCCTGCCAGCCACGCAGTGAAGCCGGACGGGTTGTGATCTCGACCGCTGGCACCTTTCTGGAAGGTCGGCATCCGGCCGAACTCGGTGCACCAGACGACGAGGGTGTCTTTGAGCAGCCCGCGCTGTTTCAAATCCTTCAGAAGTGCGGCCGTAGGTTGGTCGAGAACCTGGCCATGCTTTTTGTATTGAGGCTCCAGCGATTTGTGACCGTCCCAGTTGCTGACGCCCTCGCCGCCGGTCTGGTAGGCACCGTTGAACAGCTGGACGAACCGGACTCCTTTTTCAACGAGCCGGCGTGCGAGCATGCAATTCTTCGCGTACGACGCCTTCAGCGGATTTTCGACGTCATCAGCACCGTACATCTTGACGATGTGATCCGGTTCTGAAGCAAGGTCACTGACTTCGGGCACGCTGAGCTGCATGCGCGCGGCGAGTTCGTAGCTTGAGATTCTCGCTGCCAGTTCGGTGTCACCGGGAAAGCGATCCAGGTGCGAACGATTCAGCCGCTGTAGAAAGTCGCGAGTCTTCCGGTCGGTCGCGGCTGATACTCCGGTCGGACGACCGAGATTCCGAATCGGCTTCGAAGCATTGAAGTCCGTTCCCTGAAACGCGGCGGGAAGAAAACCGGGCCCCCAGTTGTTGACGCTCGACTGGGGCGTGCCCCGAGGATCGGGAATCGCGACGTACGCTGGCAGTTCTTCACTCTCGCTGCCGAGTGCCCAGGTAAGCCATGCACCCATGCTGGGAAAACCGTCGAGCGTCGCGCCGGTCGACATGAAGTTTTCGCCGGGGCCGTGCGTGTTGGTCTTGCTGGTCAGCGAGTGGAAGAAGCACATGTCGTCAGCGAGGTCGCCCAGTTTCGGCACCAGGTCGGAAATCATTTTCCCGCTCTTACCGCGCGGCCGGAACTTCCACGGACTCTTCGTCAGGTTGCCTTGCTCGCCCTGAAACGTGATTAGCCCATCGGCACCGGGCATCGGCTGACCGTGTCGAGTGATCAGCTCGGGCTTGTAATCGAAAGTGTCGAGATGGCTGCAGGCTCCAGCACAGAAAATGACGACAACGTTTTTTGCTCGCGCAGCGAAGTGCGAATCCCGCGCGGCGAATGGCCGGGAGGGATCGATCTTCGGGCGACTCGGAGACTTGCCGCTGACCGTCGCACGCGAGCCGGGTGGCGACGTTTCGGCTGCGGAAGCTTGCCCGCTTAGCAACTGATCGCCGGCAAGAAGGCTTGCCAACGCGATGCCGCCCAGCCCTCGCGACATGTCGTCCATGAAACCTCGCCGGTTCACGGGGGCTGACAATTCTTGATCAGACTTTGTGTTCATGGCACCAGAATCCTGCGCGTTCCAAAAAAACGATCTCGAAGTTAGTCGCTTTGACAAATAGCTCGATCGAGTTTTCGAGCCGACCGTGAATCTACCAGAAGTTGACCGGGACGAGGATGGTCTGATCGGTTTTCGGATTCTTCGAGAGTTGATCGGCACTTCATCAGACCTTCACAGCCTGCCATCAGAGTTCGCACTGTCAGAGACGGGCGAGGCAGCCCGCTTGTTCTTAAAGCAAGCTTAACAAGGAAGGGAGCGAGGGAGACGCAACTCAATCCTGCGAGTTCACGCGGAGTTAACAGCCGGCACATTCCATCCTGGCTTATGCGAAATACGTTCCCGCTCAATCGAGATCACCACCCGCTCGATGGCAAGGATGAAGACGAAGTGGCAACAAGAATCGCCGCCTGACACGACCAGAAAGGAGGTGCGTCTATCCAAGCGTTAAAGCTTACTCACTCGCCAGTACGCTCACTTCGCTGATGAGACATCACTTCCAAATTATTGACAACGATTCCCGCAAAATTCTGTTTTACAAACACGTACGAAGGACTCAGAAGAATGAAAAAGTTTACTGTGAATCCTGCTGTGAAATGTGAAGCCCGCCGTGGTTTTACTCTGATCGAGCTCCTTGTCGTGATCGCAATCATCGCGATCCTTGTAGCTCTGCTGCTTCCCGCTGTGCAGTCCGCTCGCGAAGCCGCCCGTAGCACGCAATGCAAAAACAACTTGCGTCAAATCGGACTGGGGATGTTTATCTGGTCAGAAAAGAACTCTGCCGGTCGACTGTCTTCAGGAGCGTTCGACTTCAAACGAGATGGCTCTCCCGACCAGTTCGGCTGGGTCGCGGACATCGCCAACATGGGCGCCGGGTCTGCACATGAGATGCGTTGCCCAACGAACGAAATTCGTGGTTCGGAAAAACTCAACGACATGATCGGTCTTACGAACACAAGCGGCACATCGACCCTCCCGAGCGACCGCGTCGGTGTCTACGGAAAGTATTTCAGCAAGTACTTTGAGCCTGGCACAACGAATGTTCGATCGGCGATTCCGACCAATCCAACAACCGGTGCTGCTTACACGCAGCTCGACATCACGACGGAGGCAGTTCTGGCTGGGTACAACACAAATTATGCGTCGAGCTGGTTCGCTGTACGAGGTCAGCCTCGGTTTACGCTGAACGGTACCGTGGCGACTATCCAGGGTGTCAACGGTTTCAAGGACTTCCTCGACACAACCGGACCGCTTACGAATCGCCAAATTGAGGGTTCTGATATTCCTTCCAACAACATCCCGCTGCTGGGTGATGCGGCTCCGGGTGATTCCAACGAAGCGATCCTTTCCAGCACGATTTCCGGGACAGACCTGGTTGCCGGTTCGCGGCTTGGGGAGTCATTCAACGACGGCCCGGCGTACCTTGCCTCAAACCGCCTGGACCTCGTGTCGGCCGACTTCGAAGCCCTCTCCGTGATGGCGACTCAGTGGCCTGCCGCAGGTTCTGTCGAAAACGCAACAAGCTCGTTGGCACGCGTCCCTACAAGTGCGACGGCACTTCCCGCTGCCCAGTCATTCATTCTGCAGGACACGCGTGACTGGTTCGCAGTGCACCGCGGCACCTGCAATCTGCTGATGGCTGATGGCAGCGTCAAGGCGATTACCGATCTCAATGGCGACGGATTCCTGAACCCAGGTTTCCCGGTTGATTCTGCTCTCGATTCACGAGACACCCTGTCGACAGCGGTCGGATACGTCGACGGAACGGTCGAACTGGCGGGCTTTGAAGTCTTCAGCGGAGTGCTGTTGCGGGGCAACAGCTCAAAAGGCAGGTTCGAATAGTCGACCTATCTATACGAAGTCGATCGCGGATGAAATTCAGTCCGGACCAGCCTATCAAGCTGGTCCGGATTCTTTGATCCGCAGGCAGGGCACGCGCGGCGTCGGCAGAGCGAAACTGATGAAACCGACCATGTGCTCTAACGATTTCGACTTGCTCTGAAATCACGCGTTCATTTCACGGAATGTTAACGTCGTTCCGTTATTCATCACTGCACTTGGGAAGGAACCTCGCCGTTT
>JBLFXD010000411.1:0-6608 GCA_047611045.1 Planctomycetaceae bacterium
GCCGGTCGGAACCGGCCCTACACTCCAACCACGAACTTTCGAGACAATCACGCCATGAAAAGTTTCTGCATCGCTTTTCTACTCGTTCTGGCGACTGGCCAGTTTGCCTCGGCTCAAAGTGCTCGCCCAAACATTATCGTCATGATGGCTGACGATATGGGCATGGGTGATACGAGTGCCTATCAGGACTTCACGGGGAATAGCGACGAGGATCAGATTCACACTCCGAGTATGGAGCGTCTCGCGAGAATGGGCGTCCGCTTTACCGATGCCCACACACCGTCGTCACGATGTTCGCCGACTCGCTACGCACTGTTGACCGGACGCTACCCCTGGAGAAACCGTCTCAAGCATTGGGTGCTGTTCGGTTCGCAGGGCGACCCGATGATCGAAGTTGACCGACCGACGCTCGCCACGATGCTGCGAAGCAACGGCTATTCCACCGCGATGTTCGGCAAGTGGCACGTTGGTTTGAGATATCGTCGGTCAGACGGCAAACCGGCCGCCGGCTGGAACGATGCCGACCTGACTCAGCCGCTGTTTGACACGCCGATCGATCATGGATTCGACGAATGTCAGTTTACGTCGCGGTCGCACGGAACGTCCGGACCATTTCGTCGTGGCAAGAAAGCGAATACGCCAACACAAAACGTTGGACCAGGGCACATCGTCGGCCGAACGGCCATCGCTGCCACGAAGAATGGCAAGCAGCTGATTGCCGGCGGTGCCAATGCGTACGTTCTGGAAGAGCTGGGCGGTCGGCACTCTGACAACGCCATGCACTACCTACAGAGTCACGTTTCCGGCGGCGAGTCACGGAAGAAGCCGTTCTTTCTGTACTACCCGAGCAACTCGAACCACGGTCCTCACACGCCCGATTCACACGTCGGTGACCAACCTGTTGCCGGAGCCGGGAAGAACGTTGCCGGTCAGTCGCTGAACACTCGCGGCGACTACGTTTACGAGAATGATGTCGCCCTCGGTCGAATGCTCGACTGGCTGGAGAAGACGGACGATCCGCGAAATGCCGGTAAGAAACTGATCGAAACGACGATCGTCATCTTCACCAGCGACAACGGTGCAGAGATCGACACCGCCGCCGCGACGGGGCCGTTCCGCAGCAACAAAGGATCTGTTTACGAAGGCGGGCATCGTGTGCCGTTCCTGGTTTCATGGCCGACGGGCGGAGTCGGGGACGGCAATGCTGACACTCCCGGGCGCGACAGCCAGGAACTGATCGGTCTGCACGATTTGTTCGCGACATTCTCGGAAGTCGTCGCCGCGAAAGTCCCTGATCTGAAAGCCGGGGAGAAAGGGGCCGAGGACAGCGTCAGTGTTCTTTCAGCCTGGCGAGGCGAGGCGCTGCCGAGTCGACCGATGTTCTACCACGATCACAAACAGGCAAAGGACGGAGCCGCGTCGGCAATCCGTGTCAACAATCCGTCGATTGGACCGCGCACTTTCACCGGTAAGTGGAAACTGCTCTTCGACGCGGCGCTCTTGCGAATGGGAGTAGCTCGTCCTGTCGAACTGTTCGACCTGCAGACCGATTCGGAAGAAAAGTACGACCGCCTGCAAGACGAATCGTTGAAACTGTTGGTCGATCATCTGACTGAACTGGCATTGCTGCATCGCAATTCGGGCGGGCATCGCGTCGCCGAGATTGCTGGCGATGAGCGAATCGTTTTCGACTGGCGGAAGAACGGCCCTCAAAAGCTGCGAGGTGGTGTTGCCGCAAACCGACTCGCTGCCCGGTTCGAAGGCCACTCTGCTGAGAACCTGACAACCGAAGTTGACGGGCTTTCCATCACCATGCGAGGCGTGATTGGAAACAGGCCAGTCCCGGCAGCGGTTTTCAATTCAAACGAGCGAGGCCTCGGCGTTTCTTCCGGGAACGTGAAACAAGTCGATAGCGGAGAAGCTCTACTGATCAGCTTCGACGAGGATGTCATCGTCGAGTCAGCCGCCATCGTCGCCGGCAATGGAACGTGCGGCGGCTTCTACCGCGTCGGAGATCACGCTCCGCCGGCGATCTACTGTGTCGATGCCGACATTGACGCGAAGGATCAATCGGGACTGCTCAGCGACATTGGAGTGTTGAAGAAAGGCCAGGTCTTGCGACTCGACAGCTCTCCGCACTTTGGGACCGAATCGCCGGGACAATGGCGACTTGGTGCGCTGACCGTGCGATTACTGAAGAAATGATGCAGGCTTGCAGCGGATTGATGTGTGCCACTGGCTCTGCCAGTGCCGTTTGCAACCGGCGTTCGCAATAAACTACCGCACTGGCAGAGCCAGTGGCACACATTCAGTCGGAGAGTCGTAGACTTAACCCTGACTTTCGTCTTCCGGCTGAACAGTTTCTTCTTCGTCAAGAGACGAAGTATCGACTCCGCGGCTGTGCATGATGCCTTCGACGGTGGCTCTTACGCCGGGCAGATGGCTCGCCAGTTGCTTGAACGCAGGCCGCGACACGCTGATGACATCGGTGTCGACCTTGGCGACGACTGCCGCCGAACGAGGCTGGTCCGATACCAACGCGATCTCGCCGAAGACTTCTCCTTCGCCGATCGTGGCGACGACATTGCCATTGACGACAATCTCGGCTTCGCCCTTGACGACCGAGTACAGCTTGTCGCCGTAGTCGCCCTGGTCGAAGATTTTTTCGCCCTGATGAAAGTGTTCCTGAATGATCGATTCGTGCTGGAAGATGCGAACCTGGGTAATGTCTCGCGGCAGGAGCAGATCGAGGAACCAGTCAATTCCGATTCGGATTTGACGATCGAAGCCTGGGAATTTCGAGAGATAAACCGACCGCCAGAATACCCAGGCGACGATGCCCTTCATCTTGAAACCGAAGACTTCAGCGACGGCCGACATTCGCCCGAGCGACGCCAGTTTGCCCAGCCCCGTAAATCCGAACCGTTTCATTTTCTTGCCGCGGATCGTCGCCAGAATGTTGTTGGCACACGTTTTGGCCTGACGCAACGCGTGTTGCGCGGTCGGCGGCGAAGTGATGCCGTCAACCTGAGGCACCGCAGCACAGTCGCCGACTGCCCACAGGCCAGGATGATCTGGTACGTCGAGGTTCTCTGTCACGACGATGCGGCCTCGATCCAGTTCGCACGGCAGGCTGGTCACGAGGTCGTGCGGTGCCGACGGGACCGTCGTGACGATCGTTCGCGAAGGAATGACGACAGACTCTTTCGTCGCTTTGTCCATGACGATCGCTCCGTCGCCAGAGACTGCTCGCAGGCGAACGTTCAGCTGAATTTCCACGCCGCGGGCTTCGAGAATTTCCTGAGCGTAGATAGCGAGGCTCTCACCCAGTTCGGGCAGAATTCGGCCGGCGCTTTGCAGCAACACGCAACGGATCTCTTCACGTTTAATGCCGGGATAAGCTTTGATCGCCGCTGACAGGAAGTCGTTCAGCTCGGCGATACACTCGACACCCGAGAAGCCACCACCACCAACGATGAACGTCAGCAGCCGCTTGCGTTCTTCGGGGTCTTTTTCGATGGCTGCTTCTTCGAGAACGCCGACCGCCTGGTTTCGAAGTCGAAGTGCGTCACCGAGATACTTAAACGGAATCGCGTGCTCACGCATGCCCGGCACGAGGTCGTAATTCAACTTCGTGCCCAGTCCGACCACCAGATGGTCGTATTCCAGAACGATCGGCTTCGGGACGTACTCCGGAGCGAGTCGGACAGTTTTCTTTTCGATGTCGATTTCTTCGATCAGCCGCGTGTAGAGCTGAGCGTGTTTGGCCATCCGGCGAATGGGCGTGATGCAGTGCAACGTTTCAATCGTGCCCGAGATGACTTCCGGAAGGAACGGCTGAAAAACGATGTAATTCTCGTTGCTGACGATCGTGACTTCGATGTTCGCCCGCTCTTCGGCCGTCATGCCCTTACCGAGGTACATGGCGGTGTAAACGCCAGCAAAACCGCCGCCGAGAATCAGAATCCTCTTCCTGCCGTCTGATGATGCCATTTGGATTGTGCCCGTCATGGGATGAGAGTTGCGGTGCTCGGGACGCCAGCCAGCGGCCGGCCTGCAGATGTCGCGGCAGCATAACTCTGGGCATCGCATTCGCCAATCGGGCCGAGGGGCTCGTATGTTTTCGGCCGAATTCTCTCGTCGCCAAAAACGCATTCCGGCAGGATGGATTTTCCGCGACACTCCTGCGATTACTGCCAGAACTTGATCTTCCGTCCGTCCGGCAAAGGATTGCCGCCGCTCGTGAACGACGCCGTCATCATTCGACGAATTCCGTGGACGCTGATCGGTACAGCCGTCGTGCTGTTTCTGATCGGGCTGAGCGCGATCGCGCGCGGCGACGCTCTGTATAACCTCGGCGAGTTCGCACCGCGGCAGCGCATCTGGGCGGTCATGGGCCTGGGAGTTTTCATCCTCGGAGCGTCCTTGCCATATCACCGTTTGAAATGGTTCAGCTACGGCCTGTACGGATTCTGCATGGTGCTACTGGTGTTCGTGTTTTTTATGCCGGCGAAGAATTACTCGCACCGCTGGATCCCGCTCGGCTTTATGAACTTTCAGCCGTCCGAACTAGCGAAGCTGGCCTACATCGCCGCGTTGGCGAGGTACCTCATGCACCGCGACAGCTTTCGAAACTGGCTGGGTCTGGTCCCACCGTTTCTCATGACCATGCTGCCTGTCGCGCTGATTCTCAAAGAGCCGGACCTGGGAACGTCGATGCTGTTCTTCCCGGTTCTGTTCGCGATGTTGTTCGCTGCCGGAGCACGCCCAAAGCATCTCGTCACAATTTCTCTCCTGGGAGCGATGTGCGTGCCGATTCTCTGGCTGCAGATGAGTGCCGAGCAGAAGTCACGCATCGTGTCGGTGTTCACGCAGAAGTCGGGCGGCGACGCTCCCGACGACGACGGCTACCATCTTCATCAGTCCAAACGAGTCTTCGCGCTGGGCGGAGTCTGGGGCAGCCAACTGGCTGGCATGCCCATCCAAAGTCGACGCGCTTACCACCTGCCGGAATCACGAACCGACTTCGTCTTCTGCCTCGTCGGCGAGCGATGGGGACTCGTCGGCTGCCTGGTTACCGTGATCCTCTTTCTGACGCTGATCGGACGAGGCCTGCTCATCGCCGCCGACACTCGGGATCCGTTCGGACGATTACTCGCCGTCGGCATCGTCGCGTTGATCGGATCCCAGACGCTGATCAACACTGGCATGACCGTCGGGCTGTTACCCATTACTGGCATGACTCTGCCGATGATGAGTTACGGCGGCTCCAGCCTGCTCGCCACATGCCTGGCCCTCGGCCTGCTGGTCAACATCGAGCTGCGGCCGACCTACGCGACCGGCTCAGAACCGTTCCGCTTCGCCGACTGACCGATTTCGATCGAGTAGGGTGGGCACGGCCCAATGGCCCCAGAGTTGTGAGCCGAAGGCGCTAGCCTCGGGTATTGCATTCGTTCGCTGGCGTGCAAAACCCGAGGCTAGCGCCAACGGCTCAGAGGCTGGTTTCAACAACTCTGGTGCCCACCCTGCTCATGTCTTGACTCATCTCAATCCTTGGCGTCTCAGCGACTTTGCGTCAGACTCAGGCAAACCTGATTCCGTAGCACGATCGAGGAACCGCACAATGAAACTCGGACTGATCAATTCCGCCTGGGCACAGGCCGGCCGCGACACCGCCTGGGGAATTCAGAAGACGAAAGAACTCGGCTTCGACACAATCGACATCTTCACCGACCCGCTCGACATCGACGTCCGCGAACGACGCCTGATTAAAGACGAGTGCGACCGAGTCGGTCTGCCGATCATGTCGATCTGCTGCGTCGCCGTCGGGCTGATCGATTTCAATCCGAGCGTGCAGCGGTTCAGCATCGATCGAGTGAAGGCGTACCTGGACCTTGCCTGCGAGTACCAGGCAAAGAATGTGCTGCTGGTTCTGGGAGAATACATCTGGGCTCGGGAAGTCATCCCGCCGGCTGAACAATGGAAGACCGGCGTCGACAACTGCCGGCTGCTCGCTGAATACGCGGAAAGTCTCGGAGTTCAGATCGCGCTGGAGCTGGAGCCGTTTCCGCTGTCGCTGCTCAACAACGTCGACAACATGGTCCGCTTCATTGACGACGTGAACCACCCTGCCCTGCAGGCCAACATCGACGTGTCCCATCTCTTACTGGCAGACGTCGAACCCGCTCAACTTCAGAAGCTCGCCGGCAAAGCCATCCACGTCCACATCTCCGACTGCGACGGCAAGGTCCACGGTGACCTGCCACCCGGCCACGGAGTCGTCAACTTCAAGCCCTACCTCGACGAGATCCGCAAACTCAACATCGATGGAGCAATCTCGATCGAACTGGAATACTCACCCGAACCCGACAAAATCGAAGAGTGGGTCGCCGAAGCCTATTCGGCGACTGCCCAGCTACTCGCGGACTCCGGCCTGCGAGATTGATCGGTCTCGACTGTCTCAAAACAATCGCGGCGTGAAAAACATGATCACCGCTCTAGATGTCGATCCGCCAATCGGTGTGGCTTGGAATCGGGGTTTTGTGGCAGACTTCCCAGAGTTTACAGTTTCTCAACTGAGACAGGGAGGTCTCTCATGCCAGGCACGG
>JBLFXD010000412.1:0-6605 GCA_047611045.1 Planctomycetaceae bacterium
ATCGAACTCGTCGCAGACGGACTGCCTGGTCCGCGTCGATTCTTCCGGCGGCTCAATGCCGTTCGGGATGACCAGCATCCTGTCGCGAGGAAAACCGAGGTCACCGTAGAAATCAGCCACCGCTTGAGAGTTTCCAATCAGTCGGTCCGTTCTCGGAGCGAGCTTTCGATCGAACCAGAGTTGCCAGTTCGCTTTCCACGAATCGACGCAGCGTTCGGAAACGACGACTTTCGAAACGGGATTTGAGCCGACAGCCATTCGTCCGTAAGCATTCGCGGCAAACAGCCAGGTATGCAGAATGTCCGGCTGCTTGTCGGCGATCAGCTTGCCAAGCCGCCGAAGAGCAAACGGGTCGAATTTCCAACGTTTGCCGATGATTGTCAGCGGGATGCCGGCCGCCTTCAGCTGTTCTTCGTACGGCCCGCCGCGAGTTAACGCGACGACTTCGACGTCAAACTCGTCACGCGGCAACCCGATCGCCAGATGCGTGAGCTGCTTTTCGGCGCCCGAGCGGTCCAGAGTCGGAATGAGCAGAAAGACTTTGATCACGGAACTTTTCTTCTTGCGTGTCGAGGCTGCCAGAAAACGAGCAGTCCGTTGTCACCGTAGGGCATGTTAAGCGCAGCGCCGGCGTGCCAATAGATCGGACGATGGTACGCCGGCGCTGCGCTTGACATACCCTACACTCGTGACGGCACGACCAGCAGCTGACGGCTCTGATTTGAGGTCGACTCGTCTTCAGGCCGCTTCTGACTGCCCGTCGTCAGGCTCGCCGAGAATTCGTCGGATGTCTGCCACCGGCCGCTTTGTCGCGTTGGCAATTTCTTCCGGGTTATAGCCGGACTGCCTCAGCAGACGAATGAACTGGTCGGGTTCAACCGGCGAATTGTCGAAAGATCCTGAGCCATCCTCAGCGTTGGCGACATCTCGAAACTCCGCCAGGCGAGGCGTCGGTACGTCGCGGATTTCTTCCAGCAACGATTCCAGTCGTTCGATTTCACGGTCCGCCTGAGTGACCATTTCGTCCATGACCGCAAGCTTCGTCTGCAGCTTTGCTTCCGCGACACGGGCGATATCGTGCAGCTCGACTTCGTGCTTCGCGAGCTGCGCATCGGACGTTGCCGATCGGGTCGCCAGTTCTTTCGTTGCGGCGCTGATCGGGTCGTACTTGCGGCTTCGCCAGCGGCGGTGAGCGGCTCGACGCATTGTGAACCCGAACGCCAGCACAAAAAGAACGAGCACAAACGGGTGAATTTCGCCGATGAAAGAAGTCATATTTCGTCATCCATGACGTTGTCGTTTAGTCGGTGACGACATCCTTGTCGCCACGCGTCAGCCATGATCACGAATGATCGTGGTCGTGTCCGCCGTCGTGATCGTGGTTATGGTCGTGATCATGATCGTGGCTATGGTCATGTTTGTGATCATGGTCGTGGTCGTGACTATGGCCGTCGTCGTGAGCTTCTCCGTCGTCTTCGTCCAGTTCGGCCTGCTGATACCAGGCTTCGATGGTGCGGTACACCTCGCGAAGAGGTATGCCTTGTTCCTGAGCGATTTTTGAGCAGGATTCGAATTCCGGAGTGAACACTGCCGGCTCGCCATCCCGCCAGCCGAGCTTCCCTTCGATCGGTCCCCAGTCGGAATCGATCGTGATGGACTCTCTCAGCCGCTTTGAACGCTCAATCAACTGACGTCGGATACCAAAAGTTGCCGTTTCGTGGAAGATGATTGTTTCCATCGCCTCGAGCTGATCCGGGCGGCAGATCACGCTGAGGATCACTCCGGGGCGTTCTTTCTTCATCTGAACGGACATACTGAAGACGTCCAGAGCCCCTTCATCCAGCAGTTTTTGCTTCGCGTAACCGATGACTTCGCCCGAAATATCGTCGAGATTCGTCTCCAGCAGATAGACCTGATCAAAGCTTGCTGATGCGATCGCCGTTCCGACAAACAATCTCAAGATGTTGGCTCGACTGGGAAAGTCCATCGTGCCGGCTCCGTAGCCGACCTGTTCGACGGTCATCGCCGGCAGCGATTTCGAGAAGTGATCGACCAGCGTTTTCACGATGGCTGCACCGGTCGGTGTCGTCAGTTCGGCTTCGATCGGAACGTCAGCCAGCGGGATTCCTTTGAGCAATTCAGCCGTTCCGGGAGTCGGCACCGGGCAGACTCCGTGATCGATCCGAACCTTGCCACTGCCGGTCGGAATGTAGCTGCAGTAAACCTGGTCGATGCCCAGCAGGTCGAACCCCATCGCCGTGCCGACGATGTCGACGATCGAATCGATGGCTCCGACTTCGTGAAAGTGAACTTTGTCGACGGTCGAGCCGTGCACCTTCGCTTCGGCCTGCGCGACGGCGAGGAATATCTCGCCGGCAAGCGCCTTCTGGCTGTCAGTGATGGCGTCGGCTCGGTCGAGGATCTCGTGGATGTCCGACAGGTGTCGATGCGCGTGCTGCTCGGGATGCTCGATCTTGACGTAGGTCGATCGAAATCCGCCTTTGACGACGGTCTCCGTTCTCAACTCGACGCCTTCAAGGCCCAGCGAATCGATGCCCGCTCGAATGACAGCTTCGTCGGCTCCGGCATCAATCAACGCCGCCAGAGTCATGTCGCCAGCGATTCCTGTGGAGCAGTCGAGGTAGGCAATTCGCATGGCGATATTCTCAAAATGGTTCGTGATTCAAGGCTGACTTTTAACGCAGAGCCGCTGAGGGACGCAGAGATTCGCAAAGGGCGAGAAGTAACCAATATATAAAACCACGGAAGACACGGAATTACACGGAAAGAAGTTCAAACAGATATGTTCCGTGTAATTTCGTGACTTCCGTGGTTGAAGACTTTGAAGCTGAAAAAGTGCGTCGAGACGCGTCCTGTGACTACCCAATCTGCTCTCGGCCGACCCACTTCTGTAAGACTTCTGGGATGCCGATCGTTCCGTCTGCTCGCTGATAGTTTTCGAGGATCGCAACCAACGCTCGAGAGATAGCGACTGCCGTTCCGTTGAGCGTGTGGACGAACTGCGTGCCCTTTTTGTCAGGGATGCGGGTTCGGATGCCGAGTCGTCGTGCCTGGTAGTCGGTGCAGTTTGAAGCGGACGTGACTTCGCCGAACTCGCCTTCGTCGCCGCGGCCGGGCATCCAGGCTTCGAGGTCGAACTTGCGGTAGGCAGGTCCGCCGAGGTCTCCGGTGCAGGTATCAACGACTCGGTACGGAATGCCGAGTTCCTGGAAGATCTCTTCTTCGATTTCGATGATCTCGTCGTGGAACGCGTTGGAAGCGTCCAGGTCCGGCGCGGTGAAGCCGAAAATTTCGACCTTGCTGAACTGGTGGACTCGATAGAGGCCGCGCGACGCTTTGCCGGCCGCTCCGGCTTCGGTGCGGAAGCAGTGCGAAACTCCGGCATACTTCAGTGGCAGTTTCTCGATATCGACGATCTGATCTTTGAGTAGTCCGCCGAGTGGAATCTCGGCCGTCGCGACGAGACTGAGGTCCGTATTCGCGATCGAGTAAATTTGAGTTTCTTCGCCGCGCGGGTTGTAGCCGGTTCCCTGCAGAACCTCTTGCCGAGCGAGGTCGGGCGTCGAGTGAACGGTGAAGCCCCGGTCCCGCAGCTTCATCATCGCAAACTGGATGAGTGCCATTTCGAGGAACACGGCTTCGTTCTTCAGGAAGTAGAAGCCTGAACCAGCGACTCGTGCTCCGCCTTCGAAATCGACCAGGTCGTGCTTTGCGGCGAGCTCGACATGGTCGAGGGCCTTGAAGTCGAACTTCGGCAGATCACCGACGCGGCGAACTTCGATGTTCTCTTTGTCGATCTTGCCAACCGGAGCGTCCGGGTGCGAAAGGTTCGGAATCTGTGACGCAAGATCGTCGAGTTCACACTGCACAGTCGACAGTGCCTCTTCCGACGCAGCGACTTCGACTCGCAATTCTTTGCCGCGAGCGATCAGCGGGTCCCGTTCTTCGGCACTCTTCGCCTGGCCCGTCTGCTTGGAGACGGACTTGGCCTCACTCCGCAGAGCGTCGCCCTTCTGCTGGAGTTCTCCGCGTTGCTGGCGGAGCGCGACGACGCGCGAGACGTCAACATCGACTCCGCGATTGCGGCAGTTTTCGGCGACCAGGTCAGCGTTTTCACAGATGAATTGCAGATCGAGCATAAAATTTCAGTCGGTATGTTCAGTGGAAAGTTTGTGGGTGAATTCGCTGGGGCATTCGCACAGGTTGGGGAGTGTAGTGACTCGCTCCGAACGTCGGAAGAATTGCCGACGGCTCTTTGAGAACTGAATCCGTCTAGAAAAACACACAGCGGACACCAGAAAACCGGTGTCCGCTGTGCTCCCCCCTCAGTCTCTCAGCAATTCAGCCTCTCCCCATCGCCGCCCGGTTTCCTTTGTTGATCATTAAGCAGTCGGTGCCAGCGTTTCGAGCAGTATCGCAATCGCTGCATCCAACCTGAATTGCTCGTCGATCTCGTCAGCACCGGTCGGATTGGCGACCCGGTCGCTGCCCTGGTTTCCGGCCAGCGTGTCAGTTCCCGAGTTACCGTTGACGGTGTCGTCGCCGTCGCCGCCCAGCAGAACGTCTCGTCCGCCGCCGCCGCCGATGATGTCGTTGCCGTCGCCGCCGAGCAGGATGTCATGCCCCGCCTGACCCTGGACAAAGTCATTGCCATCGCCGCCGGTGATCGTGTCGTCATCGTTGCCGCCGAAGATGGAATCATGACCGTCGCCGCCGTTGATAACGTCGTTGCCGTCTTCGCCGAGGATGCTGTCGTCGCCGTCGCCACCTCGAATGGTGTCGTCTTCGGTGCCGCCCGCCAGTGTGTCGTTGTCCGACCCGCCGACCAGGAAGTCCATACCGGCCATGCCGTCGATGTTGTCGTTGCCGTCAGAACCCCGCAGCGTGTCGTTGCCGTCGCCGCCGGTGATCACGTCGTCAGCCTGACCGCCATCGATCGAGTCGTCGCCGGCCTCACCGTTGATAACGTCGTTGTTGAAGCCGCCGTCCAGCGAATCGTCACCGTCGCCGCCGTCGATTCGGTCGATACCCAGGCCGCCTCGCACCGTGTCGTTGCCATCGCCGCCGACCAGAATGTCATCACCTGCTCCGCCGTCGAGCGAGTCGTCACCTCCGCCGCCGTCGATTTCGTCATTGCCGGCACCGCCCACGATCGTTTCAGAACCCGCTCCACCAAGGATCGTGTCGTTGCCGTCGCCCGCGTCAAAACCGACTCGAATACCCGACAGGTCAACACCGTTCGTGTTGATCATGTCCTGCCCGGTGCCGCCGTTGACGTTGAGGAAGATTTCGTTGACCAGATCGATCGATGCGAAGTTGAATGTGTCGTCACCGGCCAGACCGTTGACGTTGACAATCATCGTGCCGCTTTCGATGGACACGACGGGGTCGACCGTCGGAGACGCAACGTCGGCAGAAATCTGCAGGACGGTCCCAACACCCGAGATGTTGAACGTGTCGTCAGCCGACGTCCCATTCAGGTCGATCGTGTTGAGTCCGGCGGCCGCTCTGTAGGTATCGCTGCCGTCGTTGACTGTCCAGACGCTGGAATCGTCACCGGCACCCGAGTCGATGATGTCCGATCCACCGTTGCCGAAGATGATGTCGTTACCGCCTTCGCCGTTGATTTCGTCATCGCCGGAGCCTGCATAGATCGAGTCCATGCCGTCGCCAGCAAAGATTGTGTCGTCTTCGTTACTGCCGACGATCCGGTCATCACCCGGCGAGCCGAAGAACAGGTCGCCCTGTCCGGCTCCATTGCCCGTGCCGCCGATCAGAACGTCGCCGAACGCTCGCGTTGGAGCAGCAGTCGGCGTCGCGGCACCGGATGTGAGATGGTTCTGGACGGACAGGTGAAGCGTGTAATCCGATCCCGTGGGAACGCCTGGGCCGCTGATGCCACCGGCAATCGCATTCGATGGGAAACTTGCCACACCGACGACATACGTGCCGGGCGTTGCGAAGGTGAACTGGATGAATGAGTCCAACTGTGTCGTCGAACCCGGATCAAGAATGTTGTCATCGTTGTTCGACAGGAACGTGCCGAACGAGTCGAACAGGAACAGTTCTGAGTCAAACGGGTCGCCATTCAGGATGCCGGTATTCGAGACCTGGCCACCGAAGTCGATATCGAAGATCGCTGAGTCACCTGCGTTCGCAACGGTGAACGAGTAGAAGTCGAATGAGCCGTTGCCGGTTCCCTGAATCGAGATGTGGGGCAGCACGGTCGAGGTATTGATACCCAGCGTGTCGGTGATGTTCGGATCGAAGTCGAGCGAGAAGCCAAGATTGTCAATGTTGACGGCACTCGTCAGACCATCGTTGGGCTCGATTTCCGGGACGACCAGACTGGCCGTTCCTGCGACCGCTTTCGAGCCTGGATCGAAGGTCAGCAGTGCTTCGATTTCAGCCTCGGTCAACGTTTCCGCTTTTGTCGCATCGAGCCCTGGGATCACCATCACCGGCGTGTAGTCCAGAACTCGAGTTTTGCCTTGGACACTCGGAGTCACTCCGAAGTTGTTATTGATGAACGTTTCTCCGCCAACCTGTGCCGCACCGGCCGCACCAATCGGCATGAATTCACC
>JBLFXD010000413.1:0-6581 GCA_047611045.1 Planctomycetaceae bacterium
GTCAGCTTCTGCGACTCGCTAGTTGATTCGCTCTTTAGACTCAGCGTTTTGTCGAAGAGGTGAATCAGGTCGAAGCTTTTTCGGATGGCGGTCAGCATCCCAAGAGACAGGCAATCGACTTTGAGAATGCCGAGTGCGTCGAGATCGTCTTTGTCCCATTGCACAACCGTCCGGCCCGGCATTGATGCGTTTTCGATTGGCACCAGTTCTGAGAGCAGTCCGCGAGTGAAAATCATTCCGCCGACGTGCTGAGAGAGGTGTCGCGGGAAGTGTTTGATGTCCTCGATGAGTTTCAGAAACTGCCTCGTCCGCTTTGCCTTCGGGTCGAGTCCGGCGGACCGCAACCAGTCCTGCGACTCTTCAGGAGCCGTGCCGTCGTGCATCTTTGAAAGGCGGTTGATCCGATCGATGGAGAAGCCGAGAGCTTTTCCTACATCTCGAATCGCTGAACGAGTGCGATAAGTAATCAACGCTCCGGTCATCCCCGCGCGATCGCGACCGTACTTCTTATAGATGTACTGGATGACCTCCTCGCGACGTTCGTGTTCGAAGTCGATGTCGATGTCCGGTGGCTCGTTTCGTTCGTGGCTGATGAAGCGTTCGAACAGCGTGTTAAAGCGATCCGGATCAACAGCCGTCACACCGAGGCAGTAGCAGACGGCGGAGTTCGCCGCCGATCCTCGACCCTGGCATAGGATGCCTCGGTCACGGGCAAAGCGGACGAGGTCCCACACGGTCAGAAAATATGTTTCGTAGCGCAGTTCGCGGATCAGCTTCAGTTCGTGGTTGAGCTGATCGCCAACTTTGCGGGGGACACCGTTCGGGTAGCGGTCGCTGGCCCCGCGCCATGTCAGTTCTGCCAGGTACTCAGTCGGCTGTCGATCTTCCGGACACAATTCTTCCGGATACTCATAACGGAGTTCGTCCAGCGAAAAAGTACAGCGGTCTGCAACCTCTTTCGTGAGTGAAACGGCAGCGGGCATCTGGCTGAAAAGTTGCCGCATCGCCGCCGCCGATTTGAGGTGCCGTTCCGCATTCGCGAACCGACGATGTCCCAGTTCGGCGACGGGGCAGCCATGACGAATGGCGGTCAGAACATCCTGCAGTGGTTGCCGGCTGGCAGCGTGGTAGTAGACGTCGTTGGCTGCCGCCAGCGGGATGTCCGTGTTTTCTGCCAGACGCTTCATTCGGTCGAGCAGCAGTCTGTCGTGCGGTCCGGCGTGCAGCTCGGCAAGACCGTAACAGCGATCCTTGAAGCATTCTTGATAGCGGTTGACGGGGTCGGCCAGTTCTTCGGTCAGGCATCCAGACAGCGGCACGCAGGCGAGTAATCCTTCGGAGTGTTGGGCGACGTCGTCAAACGTGAGCCGGCATGCACCTTTGACGGCATTTCGTCGGCCGTGAGTAATCAGCTTTGAAAGTCGACCGTAAGCAGTCCGGTCCGTTGCCAGCAGGATGACCGGGGGGGCATCAAGCGGAGTGACTTCGGCTCCGATCAGCAGTTTCAGTCCGACAGCTTTCGCGGCGACGTGAGCCCGAACGACTCCGGCCAGGCTGTTGCGATCGGTGATGGCGATTGCGGCCAGTCCCAGTTCTGCCGCCCGGTTCACGAGTTCGTCTGGATGGGATGCTCCCTCCAGAAACGAATAATTCGAACGACAATGCAGTTCGGCATAGCTGCCGGGATAGCAGCCGGCAGGTTCGGCAATCCTCGGCGCAGCAGCAGCAGCAGCCTGTCGTTTGGCGGGTGGTTGATCGGGCACGGCGGGCTCCCTCAGCAAACGCAGTCAAAGCAGGATTGCTGGTTGAAATCGGGAAGACACCGTAGCTTTTCACTATGTGCCATCGATTTAACGTCAAACAGAATTTGCGACAGATCGCCGAGCCGTTTGAGAACGCTCAACTGCTGTTCGATCTGGTTCCGGAGACCGACCGGTATCCGATGAGCGATGTCGTGATAATCCGACTCGATGCGGAAACGGATGACTGGATCATCGAGCTGCGGCAGTGGGGCTGGTTGCCGTTTCACTGGGAGCCGTCGGCGAACTACAAGACTCGCAAGAAGTATCAGCGGGAACGGTTCAACGCCCGCAGCGAAACGGTGGACTCGACCTGGGGTTTCCGTCGAGCGTTCGAGTCGCAGCGCTGCGTGCTGGTCGGCAGTGAGTTTTACGAGCCGTTCGTTGGCGGCGGCGAAGCTCGCTACACCGTTGAAGGTGGTCTGTTCTTTTTTGCCGGGCTGTGGGATCACTGGGAAGGCGACGGAGATTCCGTCGATTCGTGCACGATGCTGACCACCGAAGCCAATCCGCTGGTTGCGGCCAATCGGACGGGACGCCTGAGGCAGCCGGTCATTCTCACAGACATCGATCAGGTCGCGCGCTATTGCAACCTGGAAGTCACAGAGCGGGCTCCGCTGGCTGACCTGCTTACGCCGCTCTCTGCGGATGCCATGACGATCCATCATCCCGGCTGACCTCATTCGAACAGACCATGCAGGAACCAATGACCGTCTCGGTCTCGAAACAGCCACAGCTGAGCCCCGCTTGACGTCTCAACTCGAAAGTAGTCTCGCTGGATGGAACCGGAATCCTGCCACCAGCCTGTTGCGAAACGTTCTGCTTTCGTTGCGCGAACGATTTGATGGTGATGTCGATTCCAGTAGAAGCCGGCTGGTTGTTGACCATCAAAGCTGACTTGAACCGGCTCCGGACGTGGCAGAAGTAGCAGTGGTCGAGCAGCAGCCATCGCTGAGCCAGCCACCGTGGAAACAGCATCGGGATGTGTCGGAGAAGTGATGCCGCTCAACGGTGAAAATCCGACGCCCTGTTCGGGGATCGCTTCGGGCAGCAGATGAGGTCGGACGACGGCGTCTTCTCCGAGTCGCGTGCTGAGCCGTTCGATGAGGCTGCGTACTTCTCGGTTTGTTTCGGCCGGCTCTTGAAGCTCTGCAAACAGACCTCGCTGCCGGGTCTGAAGTGTCGCCACGGCGGAAGCTTCCAGGATGACGGTGTGCAGCCGCTCGGGAAGGCAGATTGTTTCCAGCTTCAGTTCGAGCAGCTTGAGCACGTGCGGCAGCGAGTTGTCCGGTCGAGCCAGTCGGATGTCGACTGAAACCGGTTCTGTCGAATCGCTTTTGAGGAGCAGCGTGAGCTTCAGCAGTCCTTCGCCGCGGGACTTCAGTGTGTCGAGGATCTCAGGCAGTAGATCCGGGCAGACGTACTGAGTGGCCTGTCGGGCGGAGATGGATTCTTCCGTCGTCCACGTTGCGCGAGCCGGCTCTGGCTGAGAGACCGGAATGATCAGCTCGTCGCGGCGACCGTACAACTGACCAAGCCGCTCGCTTAGCAGCTTGCCGAAGCGCGACGGCAGCGAGTCTTCCGGCAACGCTGACAATTGTCCGATCCGGCAGAGGTCGAACTCCCGCAGCTGAGTGACCAGGCGATCCGGAATCCGCAGCGCTTCGACCGGCAACGACCTCAGCCGACGATCCGGGCCGGTGCAGTGTCCGTACCGGGCGATGGCCCAGGCGGCTCCGATGGTGTTTGCGGTGGCGACGTGAGCGAAATAGCCTCGCTCGGCCAGGTCGATCACCAGTTGTCGGGCGAGGCCGGATTCGTCTCCGAACAGATGGCCGCAGCCGGAAATGTCGAGCACCAGGCAATGCGTCTCTCCGGAAAGCTGTAACCCGACGAACGGACTGTAGTGGTAACAAAGCCCGGCCAGGTTCCCGAGTTCTCTCGAGTCCGCACTGGCATCGTGCGGCAGAAAAAGTGCAGACTCGATCAGAGCCTGCGCCTCGGCCAATGACAGGCCCGTACGAACTCCGTGCCGCTGGGCCTCGACAGAAGCGATCACCACCTGAGCCCGGTTGCCCGATTCGACATAAAGAACGCACGCTGCGGGCTTCGTTTCCGGCCGCTCATTGTTCAGTCGCTGAATCGGAAAGTCCGGCAGCCAGACGCACAGCACCCGTTTCATCGCAGATATCCAGTTCGATGGTTCGATCGCTCAGGCCACCTTTTGCATACACGCATTGCACGGCCACTCGGCGGAAGAACGCCCCCGGCGGAGAAGCTCGAGGAGAAATCAGCAGCCGAATGTCCGCCCAGCCGGACTGGTCTCGAGCCATCGCCGGACGCAGCAGCAGACCGACTGCCGTTCCTGATTCAGCGGCGAGTTGCAAACGACGAAACTCCGCAGGTTTCAGAAAGTCGAGCCGCGACAACACCGCTCCGACGCCGGGACATTTGAGCGACTGTTCGATCGCCCACAGCTCGTGAGCCCTCGTCTGCGGCCGGACAAGAATCACTTCGCTTAGTCGCGTGCCGCTTGCGGCCAGTGCCGGTGCATAAAACTGTCGGAGCCGGTCCACGATGATCAACGGCCCTTCTCGCTGAGCCTGCGTGGCAACCCGCATCACCAGCGAAGCCGCTCCGCCACCAGGTTCGGCCGCGATCCATTCGCTGAGTGTTCCCCGCAGCAGACCTCGGTCCGGCAGAATGGCATCGAGCGCAGAAACGGATGATGAAACAACATCATCCTCGCAGGTTTCTGTTCGAAGTTCGTGTGACAGGCTCCGCAGATTCGACCGGAGTTCCAGAATCGCTGCCAGACGGTTTTCGTCGGCGAGTTGATCGATCGGGAGTGTCGGGTTTCGCTGAACGACCATAATGCTGCCTCACCCGTTTCCCATCAGACGCACGACGCCGACAACAATCCCCTCAATCGCGACGTCCTCGGCCCGGCAGAAGATCGGCTCCATGTTCGAGTTGGCTGGCTGCAGCCGGATGCGACGCTTCTTTGGTTCCCGGTAAAACCGCTTCAACGTTGCGTCCTCGCCAATTCGGGCGACGACCAGATCACCGTCCGTGCATGTCTGCTGCTTCCGCACGACGACCAGATCACCATCCGCGATGGCTTCTTCAATCATCGATTCGCCCCGGACCCGCAGCGCGAAATGGTTCTCATCTGAGAATCCGCCCAGATCGATCCGCTCTTCCCGCTCCTCAATCGCTTCAATCGGCGGCCCGGCCGCCACCGTTCCGGCCAGAAGAATTCCGCTCGGCTTAACCAGCTGCAGCCCTCGATGTCCCGCCTGCTGAGTCAGGTATCCGGCCTCGACAAGGTTGGTCACATGAAAACGGGCCGTGTGAGGGGACCCGTACTCGAACTCCGCCTGAATCTCGCGCAGCGAAGGCGACCGCCCCGTCGAGCGAATCTGCCCGGCCACAAAGCTCAGGACCCGAGCCTGCACATCAGTAAGAGCACGCTGTTCAATCATCTCTGAATCCCACAACCACATCGGCCAGAAGAGGCGTACGCCTTGATCTAATTCAATTGTATTAGTTCAGGGCGGCGATGGAAATTGCAGGAGTGTTCAGTCCGCAGGAGTCTGATGGCAGCCGGGGGGACGTTCCCCGACAGCTCTTCGATTCTCCTCAGCGGATTTGAGAAAGAGGAGGTTTGAGAAAGAGAAGCTGGCCGTCCCACACAGCAAGACCTGGATGTTCGAACCAATCTGAGTGGCGAACGAAGGTCGCCTCCTGCTTGCAGATCGGCGGCCGCACGCGAATTCAGATCGTAAGCCGAACGCTCGGTTACTCCTGGAAGCTGTAGGCGGGTTCTGCTAAACCGGAAGAATCAACTGACCAGGGCAGCCAGATCAGGGCAATTTCGTTGACCATGATATCCGACTTGCGGGGTGTGATTTCTTTGGTCGTGAGTTCGAGTTCTTCGAGTGTCAGTGAATCTTTCAACTCGTCGACTGCGTCTTCGAACTCACGTTCCAGTTCAACGAGTTCTTCAGCGAGGGCAGCGGCGTTATCTTCGGCCCGCTTGATATCGCCTCGCTGTTGAGACGCGCGAGACGTAGATCGCATGCTGGAACCGAGTGCCCGGGCACTTGTTGCGGAAACGGTTTTTCTACCGAGAAACGCTCCGACCAGCGATGTTCCCCATGACAGCGCGGCTGACATTGTTGCACTTTGGGCTTGTCCCTTTTCAACGTCGACCCGTTGTTCAGCACGACGGATACGATCCTGTAGACGTTCGAGTTTTGGCCCGTACTTTCGGAGAAGTTTTTCAACACTCATATCACGCTTTTCGGCGACAGAATGCTTCAGTCTGGCTCGGAAGTCTCCTTCAGACTCGTTCAGTTCAGAGTGAAGTTTCAGTTCCGGGCAATAGATGAGTTCCTCTCGCTCGTTCCGGTAAAGCCAGTTCTTCAAGACCGTTTTCCATGAAGAATAGCTGCGTGCTTTGCCAAGTTCGGCTGGCAGGGCTGCGTAGCCGGCGCTGCCCATCGGCGACGTTTCAATGTCGAGTTCTCGCTTCGGAGCGTCGGCGTCGTCCCAGACTTCGGATGGAACTTCGTCACCGCTCCATACCAAAGCTGTTTCTCGCCAGGCGTCGAGCTTGCTGCGTGTGTCCACGAAGTGAAGTCTTCCCGATCTGCGCTAGCCCATGACTGGTGGACACCGGAAGGATCATGAAGAATCCTTTCAGGAGATCATTATGTCAGAGAAATCGAAGCCGCCACGTCGGTCGTTCAGTGATGAATTCAAACAGGACGCTGTTGA
>JBLFXD010000414.1:0-6579 GCA_047611045.1 Planctomycetaceae bacterium
ATTTCGCTCTTACGGAATCGTCACCGGCTCGTTGTCGCTGATGTAATTCATCAGGCAGAACAGTCGGTAGTCGATGTTTTCGCTCAGGAAGTGCGTGGAACCATCAGCAAATACAAAGTGGGCTCCGCCGGTGTGAACGCTGTTGAAAACCCAGGCGTAGCTCTTGCCCGTCGCGTCCCACGGTGCGTTGATATGCCATCTCGAATCCGTGAAGTGAATCGGATCGACCGACGTGGCGCTGTCGCTGGTGACTCGGCCGTGGCAGCAGGTGTGAGTTCCCGTGACACCCCACGGTCCAAAGTTCACGCTGGTCTTGTTCGACGTTCCGCCGTGTGACTCGCCGACGGCGATGGTGTTTGACGTTCCGTCCGCGATGTCGCGTTGCCGAGCGGCTCCGTTATTGCCGAACACTCCTCGCCGGATGTCACCGCCCGCCTGTGACCACGGAACATCCCAATCGGTGAACCGGCCGCTCGCGAAGAGGTAACTTGTTCGGTGAGCCTCTCGCCGCGAGTAAATATTCTGAGTTCCGGGGTCGTGCGTTGAGACCTCGCCCGCATCCGGATGTGATGGGCAATTCAGAATCGTGAAGTTCGCTCCGTACACGTCCGCGTTGACCGAGTCTGTTCCAGAAGTCGGGAACGAATACGGCGAGGAGCTGCTCGAACAGACGTCGAAGTCGTACTCGGTATAAGCACTGCCCTGATCGAAGTACGGCAGCAGCAGAGCCCAGCCTGTCGTGTTCAGCACTCGGTTGCCGTTGCTGTAAAACGGCGTGCTCTGATACCGGCCAGAGTTCAGCAGAGCCGGTGGATTGACCGTGAACGAACTCTCGTAGTTCACCAGAGCCAGCCCGATCTGCTTCAGGTTGTTTTTGCACTGCGAGCGTCTGGCGGCTTCGCGAGCCTGCTGCACTGCCGGAAGCAGTAACGCAACCAGAATCGCGATAATCGCGATCACGACCAGAAGCTCAATCAGTGTAAACCCGGTTCGTTCCCGCTGGAGCCGTGTCGTCTCTCTGCCTGTCGGCATCTTTCAGTTCTCCTGCCCAATAGATGAAAATACCCCCGCATCGTCCGGCTGCCCCGCGACGCCATTCAGCGTCTCCCTGACCGATGCGGCATTTGCCTCCCGCGGCAGCAAGAGTATTCACGACGCACATTCTCATCTGTAGTCGGAACGGCGATTCAGGCCGAAATCGCAACAGTCGCCAGTCTGTCGACACACTCAGACAAGCGAGCGAGAGACGATCGATTGGGCCGATCATTCCTCAGGCTATAGTGCTGCCGATTGGCCAATCGATAATGCCGACTGCTCCACTGAGGCAGCTGATTCTCGACTCCAGTGACGCCGAGAACGGCTCATCTTGCCGGTCTGAGAGGCTTCTGATAAAAGCCGCCCGCACAATTTCCATTCTGGTTTCGGCGAAAGGGATGTCGCGTGAGCCAGCACACGATCGACTCGTCTACACATAACAAATCGGGCAATTTCAGCAGGATCCGACAGATCCTGCCGTTGTTTGTCGCCATGCTGCCCGTGGTGTTTGGACTTGGTTTTCAAGCCGCCGGACCGCGTCCGCAGACGATGGAAGTCGGCAAAGCACGGCCGCCGCTGGCCTTTCATCAGTACATGGTGAACCTCGGCGATGTTCCCGTTCAGCGGTCACACGGAGCAAACTTCTCGTTCACCAATCGCGGCGAGGAGACGATCCAGCTGCGGCGACTCGAAACAAGCTGCGGCTGCCTGACGCAACAGTTCGAGCAGGACATCATCTCTCCTGGCGAAAACGGTCGCTTTAAACTGTGGATTCAAACGGCCAGCCAGTCGCCCGGCAGCAAGCAGTACACCTGCCAGGCCATTTACGGCCCCGTCGACAAGCCGGACGTTGAGTACAAAGCAGATCTGGTGTTTCGAATCACGCTGCCCGAGCAGTCGGTCGTCGTCACTCCAAAGGCCATGATTTTCCACCAGCCAAACAGCCAGATCACCGAGCGACCTGTCGACGTCACCGACCTTCGATTCAAACGTTTGAGAGTTCTGGAAGCCACAACCCAATCAAAACTGCTGAACGTCACCGTTCTGCCGTCTTCTGATCTGACCAGCAAGGAGCGTGAAGAAGGAGTCGTCGGTCGGCTTAATGTCGCCGTCGGAGCCGTCCCGCCGGGCACTCACCAGGCAGTCATCGTGATCAACACTGACGATAAAGAATTCGACCAGCTCGTCGTCCCGGTCATGATCTACGGCCCGCAAGCCACCACGGACGTCGGAGCCGACCATACGGACAAGATCACAAACACAGCTCTGGACGCGCCGACGTTCGACGACTGAAATTCGGCGGGCAGCAATTCTTACACAAGACAAATCGTCAATCTCATTCAGCACGGACGCTCGATGATCACTTTTCGAACGAAGCCCACCCTGCTCTTCTCAACTCTCGCCATCGCATTCTGCATCGCGGCGGTGGTAGATAGCCCGCTACTCGCCGAAGAAGACGACACTGGGGCGACTGCGAAACCAGCCGACACCAAACAGGTCGAAACCAAAGAAGCTGACCGCGAAGCCACCGCCGAAGAAGCAGCGAAGCCGACAGACCCGGTCGCCGGTTCCGAAGCCGAGGCGAAGTCAAACAGAATCCTGTTGCGGTACAAGTTCAAAAAGGGCCAGTACGTCCATTACGAGGAAGACTCTCGCTCTGACATGACGCTGATGGCTCGCATGCAATCTCAGAGAACTCAAGAGAACCGACGAACGAACAAGCACTTCCGAGTCATCGCGGTCGACGAAAACGGATCGGCCGTCGTGGAACCGGTCATTGACCGCGTTCAGATGGAAGTCCGCAACGACGGCAACCGTCCGGTCACTTATGACTCGGCGGATAAGAAGACAGCTTCTGAAGACTTCAAGAAAGTCGAAGCGACCATCGGAAAACCGTCGTTACGTATTCGCTATTCACCGAATGGAAAAATCGAGCAACTCTTACCACTCGTACCACAAACCAAAGAACAACAAACAGCCGAAGACCAGGAGAAGCAGAACTTTCTGATTGCGTTTCCGGAAGAAGCGATCGCCATCGGCGAAGCGTGGACCGACAACTACACCATCGACGTTTCGGTCGATGGAGATTTGACCAAGCCGCTGAAGAAGCGAGTGAACGTTCGCCGGACTTACACACTGAAAGAACTCAAGGGCGACGTCGCCAGCATTCACTTCCGCATCTTCCCGCTGGCCGTCGAGCGTGATCCGCAGATCAAAGCGCAGCTCATTCACCACTCACGATTCGGCACGATCGACTTCGACACAAAACTCGGCATCATCCTCGAATGGCAAAGCAGCGGGTCCGGCCACGTCTTCAACGCGTTCGGACCGTCGTCATCCATGAAAGCACTATCAAGCACGACCGAACGCTATGTCCCGTCGCCATCGGCCGCAAAACAACTACCGCCAGCTCCGAAGAAACCAGCAGGCCCGGCCGGACCACAATTGCCAGGCGTTGCTGCCAGGCAACGATGACGCTTCGCCGCTCGGCTCGTGTTGTCAATATCCCGGAAAGTCTGAGGCCGCTTCCGTGAAGCCAGTCCTGATCCTGGGGGCAGGAATTAACGGAGCAGCCGTTGCTCGCGAACTGGCCATTAACGGAGTTCCGGTTTGTATCGTCGACACCGGCGACGTGGCTGGCGGAGCGACCTCTCGATCTTCACGGTTGATTCACGGCGGACTCCGGTATCTCGAATATCGAGACACGACGCTCGTTCGAGAGTCGTTGATCGAACGCGAGCGCCTACTGAAACTCGCACCGCACTTCGTGAAGCCGTTGCGACTGACGATTCCCGTTGAACACCGTTTCGGCGGACTGTGGGGCGGATTCGTACGCTTTTCAGGGCTGGCTCGAACGTCGTTGGGACAAGAACTGTTGAAGTTCGGCCGCGGTCCGCGTGGCTTGATCGCCATCAAAGCCGGCCTGACGATGTACGATCGACTTGCCCGCTCAGACAAGATGCCGCCACACAAAGTCGAGTCCTTCGCCGCCGGAACTTCGGGCTCAACGTCGAGCGTGAGCAGTGTCGCACCTCAGGTAAGCCAGCGATTTCGATGGCTCTGCTCCTATTCGGACGCGCAGATCGAATTTCCAGAGCGCTTCGTTCTGGCGATGCTCGAAGATGCTCGCCGAGCGGCCGAAGCGAACGACACAATGTTCGAGATTCTGCCGTATCACAAAGCCGTTGCTTCAGAATCCTCGGCAGAGATTTCAATCGTGCCCGTCGACGACGACCGATCAACAGGCAACACCGACCAGCAGAAAACGATCACGCCGTCAGTCGTCATCAACGCGACGGGAGCATGGGGTGACCGGACGCTCGAAGCACTCGGTCTGAAAGAAAGACCGCTCTTCGCAGGGACAAAAGGAAGTCACCTTTTCACCAACCATCCGCCACTTGTTGACGCTCAGAACGGAAACGGCATCTACGCAGAGGCCGATGACGGTCGACTCATCTTCATCCTGCCTTGCGCCGCCGGAGTCCTGATCGGCACGACGGACGAACCGTTTGAGGGCGACCCTGGCAATGCCGTCGCGACACCGCACGATGTCGACTACCTGCTGCAAATGGTGGCCGGGGTCTTTCCCGACGTCGGTCTGACCATCGATCAAGTCAGCATGCATCACGCTGGCGTGCGGCCGCTGCCGAAGAACGACGGCGGTCCGACTGCAGCCGTCCCTCGCGGACACTCGATCGAAGAAACGACGCTGAACGGGGTTCCGATTTTGACTCTGGTCGGAGGCAAACTGACAACGTGCCGATCTCTTGCCGAGGAAGTCAGCCACCGAGTGTGCGGTCACCAGAATCACCCACAAAGCCACAGCACCATTGATCGACCACTCCCCGGAGCCCCCGCTGTCGGCGATCACTTTCTTACAGAAGAACAGCTCTCGCGGCTCGCAGAAGACTACAACCTGACGACCAAACAGGCCGCCGCCGTCTGGCCGCTGATTGGAAATCGATTCGACGAAGTCTTCACAACCGAGAACAACGACTCACTGGCCGGAACAGACATCCCACAATCGTTTGTGAGATGGTCGATCAAACACGAATGGTGCACGAAACTCGAAGACCTTGTCGAACGGCGGTTGATGCTGATCTTTCAACCGACCATCCACCGAGCGACTCTTGAGCAACTGGCAATCGAACTCGTCCGGGCAGGTAGACTCGCCGAGTGTGAAGTCGACGCTGAAGTCGACAAAGTGTGCCGGCGACTTTCGAAGTTCTACGGCAGAACGGTCGCGAGCGACTGACAACCCGACAGCCCCAACACCAACACGACAACTCCGTTAAGGTTTCTCAGTTCCAGTCTTTGCCACCAGCTTTAGCTGGTGGATCTGTGGTGTATTGTGGTCAACAGCCGGCTTTAGCCGGACTTCACTTGTGGCTTCAGCCAGTTGACTGACTCCGCGACGGAAAGTCCGGCTGAAGCCGGCTCACCAGATTGTCCATTGCTCAGACACCACCGACTAAAGCCGGTGGCAAATACAACGAGAATTCAGCGATGAAAATCGTTAACGGCGTTGCCCAACACGACAACCCACCGGGCATTCAAGCTGCCGTGAACGGCTCAACTTTCGACGACTTTCAGAAACGCTGCGAGCCACGCCGCGTGAGCGGGCCAGGCGGGAGCGGTGACCAGATTGCCGTCGACGTGAACGCTGTCGACAGCCGTTTCGACGTACGTTCCACCGGCGAGTTTCACCTCGGGCCCGCACGCCGCGTACGACGTGCAGCTTCGACCTCGCAGCAGGTCGGCGGCGGAGAGCAACTGAATTCCGTGGCAAATGGCGGCAATCGGTTTGCCGGTTTCCGCGAAGTGACGGACGACGTCCAGCACTCGATCATTCAGACGCAGATATTCCGGGGCGCGACCACCGGGCAGCAACAGGGCGTCGTAGTCGGCGGCGTTGATCTCGTCGAACGTCGCGTTCAACGTGAAGTTGTGGCCTGGCTTTTCAGTGTAAGTCTGGTCGCCCTCGAAGTCGTGAACGGCGGTACGGATTTGATCCCCCGCCTTCTTGTCCGGGCAGACGGCGTGCACCTCATGGCCAACCATCTGCAAAGCCTGAAACGGCACCATGACTTCGTAGTCTTCGACGTAGTCGCCGGTCAAAATCAGAATTTTCTTGCTGGACATCGACGATGTTTCCTGATGAGTATTCAAGTGGAGTTGTCTGGAATGCGGGGCTGCACAAAGCGACCGCAGGTTAGCAACTGCCTGACCGGCTTGGAATTTACCGATCCAGCGAGTCCGACAAGGGGCATCCTGCGAAGGATCAAAGCCACAGAGAACACAGAGCTCACAGAGAGTTTTTCTTCAGAGCTTCTCGGTGGCCTCTGTGCTCTCTGTGGCTGAAACTTTTTCTGTCGGCACCACCCAATGCTCAATAAGCAAAGGCTGAGATCGAACGCTGAGCCAGCCTACTCGCCGGCGCGTTCGATTTCGTCGCCGATCTGATACAGCGGCAGGAAGCGGTAATACACTTCCAGGCATAGCGTGCTGAGGGCTGTCGAGAAGACTCGCCCTCCGTATGGTCCC
>JBLFXD010000415.1:0-6565 GCA_047611045.1 Planctomycetaceae bacterium
GTGGCGGCCGCTTTTGAACGGTGGGCATCGGAGACTTTGTCCGATACTTTCGGCCCGGCGGCCTCGTTCTTCGCCTTTTTAGTCTTCTTTGACTCGACGGGAGCCTGACTTTTCGACTGCCGTTTCTGCCGTTCAATCGACCGCTTCTTCTGCCATTCCTCGCGAGCCTTCTGACTGGCCGTCTCTGTCGCCACTGGAGACTTGTCAGACTTCTTCGCGCCACGCTTACCGGACTTCTTTGTCGCCTCTGCATCTTCCGGCTGCTCGTCGTATTTCGGAGCGACCAGAATCGGGACATCCTGCTCACCGGAGCCCTGCCCACGAACATTCTGAATGAACGGTGAAATCACGATGCCGGTCGACTTGCCGGACTCGGCGTTGTCACCACCGATCTTGACCGTCAACTCGGCCTTCCGACCTTCGACAATGGGAACGGCATCGTCCGCTCTAACGCCGGAAGACAATGGCGAGAAAACAAGAGCTGCCCCAACAGCAGATAGCACGAGCCAACGAGATCGGAAGTCGGTCATGGCGAGTTCTTTCAGAAAAGGTCTGGAACACGTCCAGCAAAAACAGTCTCGGCAGACTCCAGTCCCGACACACTCCAGGCTGGCCATCGAATCCGACGGAGCAACGCAACCGTTGAAACCGGCAAATTCAAACCAGCCACCCCAACCTACCGAGCCCTTCCGTAGACTGTCAAACCCCAGAACGCTGTCCCGAGCAGCCAGCAGAAACTCGATCAACGCGTTTCCTGCCAAACCGCCCGCTCCTGCCACGCGATGACGGATGCCGGCTTTTCAGCGGACCAAATCCGTATCCGGAGTCCCAAGCTTGAAGGGTCTACTGCTTCGCTGGCGTGCGTTCCGCCGAGAAAACGTCTCCGCTCGGGTGGGCCGGCAACGTGGATTGCCACTCGGTGATCTTTGCCAGGAGCTGCTTGACGACCTCGGGCTCTTTTTCCTTCAGGTCGGATTGCTCGTAGGGATCAGCGGTGAGGTCGAAGAGTTCGACGTAGCTGGAATCCCGGTTCGTAACGAGCTTCCAGTTCTGATCGACGATGGCGTAAGAAACCCAGTGGTAAGGCTGATGGCTCCGCGCCGGCCAGGCGGATTGCATCTTCCAGAACAGCGGCTTCTGCCGTTTCGAGTTTCCATTTCCCATCAGCGTCGCGACCTGACTTAAACCATCCGGCGAGTACGTCGCTGGCGGCTTCACACCAGCGACTTCGCAAAACGTCGGCAGCAGATCGACGGCTGAAAACAGCGAAGTCTTGTCGACCGCGCCAGCTTTGATTTTGCCTGGCCAGCGAGCGATAAACGGGACTCCGATTCCGCCTTCGAAGAGCGCACCCTTGTAGCCGTTACGGCCGCCGGTGATTCCTTTGGCAGCGCCGATCCCGTACCCCGCTCCCGTCGCCGTATCGTGCATCAGCGTCAGTTCTGTCGACCGACCCGCTCGGGCAGGACCGTTATCCGAGCTGAAGACAACGAGCGTGTTTTCGGTCAGTTTCAAACGGTCCAGCGTGTCGAGCACTTCTCCGATTCGGTCGTCGGCGTGCGAAAGAACCGACGCATAAATGTTGTCGGCCTCTTCAAGTTCGCGAAAACGCCAGCGGTACTTCGGCACTGTGTGAAACGGAGTGTGAGGCTCGTGCAGCCAGAGATTGATGAAGAACGGCTTGCCGGCGCTGTGACTTTTCTCGATGAACGCGGTGGCGTGCTCCGAGTCCTCGTGCACCGGCATTTGCTCGCCCGCACAGTTGAACGCTCCGTATTCGTCATAGCCGTACTCGCTCGGCAATGGCGAATCGGGAATCATGTTGTTCGCCAGGTGCCACTTTCCGTAGTGAGCCGTCGCATAGCCGCCCTGCTGGAGAATCCGCGGCAGCAACGGAGCTTTCGGGCTCAACCAGTCCGGCATGTTGCGTTTCGCGTTGCTCGGCACCCAGGCAAAGTGACCATCAATGTTGTACCGAGCCGGGAAGTGCCCCGTCATCACCGCCGTTCGACTGGGCGAGCAGACTCCGCTGGCCACGGTGAATCGATGAAAGTCCGTGCCCTCTTTCGCCAGCCGGTCGATGTTCGGCGTCTTCACGTACGGATGCCCGTGACAACTGAGATCTCCCCAGCCCCAGTCATCGGCAAAGATGAAAACGATGTTCGGCTTCGACGCTGCAGAAGCGTGCGGCGTGACGCAAACGATACTCAGCAGCAAGACAGCGAGGATTCTCATAAGACTCATTTCCGAAAACCAAATTGCTTGTTGATTCAGCAGGCCAGATCTCAAACTAACCGAGAATCCTGCCGCCAGTAATCACCGGACAGCCAGATCATGGAAGCACGCAAAACATCTTTCGACTCGAACCTCTGAGGCATCTGATCGAAACGGCGACCCAGAAATCCTGACGCCGGCAATTGCGGCACCTTACTTACCTTCCGCCGCCCACTTTTTCATCACGGCGATGTTGTCCTTGATGACTTTCAGATGAGCCGGATTGTTCTTCCGTTTCATGGCATTCAGGTAGACCGCCATGTCACTGTCGTACATCTCGGCGGACTCTGCCCCCTTGTCGTCAGTTTCGACCATCCAGGTGTCGAGCCAGCCGCGCATCTCTTTCAGCCGACCGGCGAACGCTGGATCATTCGCGAGATTGTTGATCTCGTGAGGGTCGTTCTTGACGTCGTAGAGTTCTTCCGGCGGCCGGACGTCCCGAAACAGCAACTGCTGAGTTTCATTCAGCGTGCCGGCTCGATGTGACTCTCGGAGCGCGATCAGAATTGCTTTCGCGTCTTTGTAGGCACATGGCTGAAGGTAAGGCCGTTTGGGAAGAAAATTGCGGATGTATTTGAAATTTCTCGTCCGCACTGACCGCATGTGATCGATGGTTTCGTCGCAGCGATCTCGAGCTCCAAAGACGGCTTCGCGAGGAGAGTAATGCTCCCCGAGAATGTCCTGAGCGTGCATGTAGTTCGGAATCAAAATCCCGGCTGCGGCGAGCGAAAGTGCGGCAATATCAATGTGCTCGACGACGTCGCCCCGAACTGTCCCGGCCTTGATACCCGGCCCCGCGATCACCAGTGGCACGTGCAGCCCCTCGTCATACATGAACTGCTTGCCGCGACCGTGGCTGATTCCATGATCGGTCATAAACAGGACGATTGTGTTTTCAAACACGCCTTCCTTTTTCAGACGAGCAATAACTTCTCCGACCATCGCATCGGTCATCCGCACAGAATCCAGATACGCCGCCCAGTCGCGGACGATGTCTGGATGATTCGGATAGTAAGGCGGGAGTTTAACGGCGCTGCCTGGAGTGCGGTTTCCGAACCGTTTTTCGGCGGCGCTCGAAACCTTCTCCCAACCGCTCGCATCTTTGCCGCGAAGTTTCCCGCCCTGAGTTTGGATCTGAGCGAAGAACGGTTGCCCTTTTTTACGCTTAGCCCAGTCGTTTCCGTCGTAGACCGACTGGTCCCATTCGAAGTTGTAATCAGTCTTGCCGAGTCTTCCTTTCATTGGCCAGCCGGTAATCGACGTGTGATACCCCGCTTCCTGGAAAAGCTTCGGGACCATTTTGATTCCGGCGGGCAAGTGAATCTTCAGCTCGCCGCGCCCGCTGCGATGATGATGAGCGCCGATGCTCGTTTGATACATCCCGGTAATAAATGCCGAGCGGCACGTCGAGCACACCGGTGCCGTCACATAAGCATTCGTAAACTTGACGCCCCTCGCCGCCAGCTTGTCGACATGCGGCGTCTCGATCGCCGTCTCGCCGTAGCAGGAAAAGTTGGCCGACATGTCGTCTGGAATGATCCAGACAATGTTCGGCCGCGCGGTGCTGGAGTCAGCGGCAAACACCGAGCCGACGCTGGTCAAAATCCCACCCAGGAGCAGAAGCATCATCGATTGCCAGCTCGTCGAAAACACAGTCATTCTTTTCGTCCGTTCCGTGAATCTGTCATTGCCCAAATCGTTAGTCTGCGGATTAGTTCCGTCGCCAACTGCGGGGAGTGTAGTGCAGCTTCGACGATGCTCGCGAGGATCACCGTCTCTCTGCTTCGCCGCGGATTCAGAACTTCCTGAGCGGTTCAGCCGGCCTTCTTCACGCCGCTCTCCTCGATCGGCCCGAGCTGCTCGTCTCGTCGGATACGTCGCCGCCGAGCCGGGCGTTTTCTGGCAGGTTGATCGTGAGTTCGTACCGAGCAGCAGCATCCAGCAAATCGTCGGCGGTTATCTGCATATTGTGACTGAGCGTTAAAGCCTGGCACGCGGTGGGTGTCTGTTTTGCCATTGTTCGCCAGTTGGCAGTTCTGGTCGATCCGGAATTTCCTGCGCCGTGTGCTGTGACCGTACCCTGAAGATTCGAATTCGTGCCGCCGGGAGAGACTTCCTGTTGGTGGTGGTTTTCTCGTTGCGGTAGTATCTCGTAGCGAATAACGGCTTCGGCTCTTGCTCCTTGTTGAGCCGGGCGTAAACCTGCATGTTCGATGAACTCCGGTACTCGGGGAGGTTGCCTGTCGCCGACTCACGAACGGCGGAGACTCACAGGCGCCTTCTGATACTGCTTCCAGCTGATAAGGATTGATTCATGATGTTCCGTATTCGAACTCAATGTGTGGCACTTCTGGCACTCGCTTTGCTGGCTGGCGGTTCAGCCGAAGCGGCGAAGAAGGGGCAGATTACCAAGCCGAAATTCGACCCGAACGCACCGGTCGTTGAACTCTTCAAAGGAATGGAAGAGGAAAAGCTGAGCACCAAACTGCTTCAGAAGAATTCCAAGACAGGTAACCTCCTGATCGAGAATCTAACGAAAGAAACGATCACGGTTCAGTTGCCCGAATCGTTCGTCGGAGTTCATGTACTCAACCAGGGTGGACTTGGTGGCGGTGGGCAGCAAGGCGGTGGCGGTGGTGGCGGTGGACAGACCGCTGGTGGGGGTGGTGGTGGTGGACAGCAAGGTGGTGGAGGTGGCGGAGCGGCTGGTGGTGGTGGTGGAGGTTTTTTCTCCATTCCTCCTGAGAAGGTTGTGCGAATTCCAGTCACCTCAGTTTGTCTTGAGTTTGGCAAACCTGAACCAAGCGTCCGCATGGAATACAAAATTCATCCGGTCGAAAGAGTCAGCAAGGATCCGATTCTCAAAGAACTGTTGAATCTTGTTGCCACGGGACGAATCAACACGAACGTTGCGCAAGCAGCGGCGTGGAACATCGCGAACGGCAAGAGCTGGCAGGAACTTTCACAGTTGAAATTCAACCGTGTGGCTCAACCGGACACGCCGCAATTCAGTTATGCGGAACTGGCGTATGCTCAGCAACTCGTGGCGGCCGCCAAGCAGCGAGCGGCTGACAAGGCCGAAAAGAACGGCACGAAGTCGGAAGAGCCTGTCCGTCGTGATCGTACCGGACGAGTTATTTCCAAGCGTTAGTCGCGACTTCGATTCATGAAGAGCCGGTCGAGTTTTCGAACGGCCGGCATCCTAAGACCTCTAAGACTCTTAAAACACCTCGATCGCAATCAGCGGTCGAGGTGTTTTTGTTTGGTGATATCGTGTGCCGACTACTGAATGTTGAGGAACTGCCGAGTCGCGGGTAGGCAGCCTGGATTTCCGGAATGTTCGATCGCAGCGAGATGTCCGGTCAGTGTGACAACGGACTCGGCGGAGTCGACGTCGTACCACGGCGGCAGCAGGCCGAGCGAAAGACCGTGCTGCTTTAGTTGCCCGACGGTTTGAGCGAGCACGCCGGCAGTGCTCCATTCGACGTTCCGGAACGGTGCGTCGAAGTCAGCGACGGTTCCGCGCAAGCCGATCAGGTAGTAGCCGCCGTCGGTCGCCGGGCCGAGCACGCAGTCGCTGGTCTCAAGCAGTTGCCAGGCTTGCTCAAGATACTCGGCCGGCAACGACGGGCTGTCCGAGCCGATCAGGATCGTGCGATCGGCCGATGACTCGGTCCAAGTCTCAAAGTAGCTGGCCATGCGGCTGCCGAGGTCTAGTTCCGGCTGCGGCCACAGCGTCCATGACTCGACTACAGCTTGCCCCGAAGCCTCGTCGAACCACTGCCTCGCTTCGTCGACGTTTGGAGCGAAGCCAATCACTCGCCGATCACCCGCGGTCGCGAACTTACTGAGAAGGTCCCGGACGAAGCATTCATAGAGGGCAGCGGCTCGTTCATTGCCCCAGTCGGCGGCCAGTCGAGTTTTGACGCGGCCGGGAACCGGTTGCTTGGCAAAGATTCCGAGCGTTCTCATTCGATCGGCTCCGAACCTTCGATCAGACGTCGGAGCAGCATCTCGTCGACGATGCCTCGGAATCGGACCTTGCCGTCGATTTCTATGACGGGTACGCAAGTGTTGAATTGTTCTTTGAGTTCCTCGTCGCCATCGATGTCGACTTCCACCGGCGTTGGCAGCCAGCGGGCGTATGTCCTCAATAGAATCTTCGCGTCATCGCAAAGATGGCAACGCTTCCGAGTGTAAAGAACGACTGCCCCGAAACGTGGCCCGGCGAGTGTCGGTTGCCAGTTCAGCTTCGGTTCCTTTTTCAGCAAAGCGATTCCGCAGGGGATCG